>JAGACB010000006.1 GCA_017614345.1 Lachnospiraceae bacterium | reverse complement strand
GGTTGCAGTTTCAACCTCACCCTGAATCGCTTCCATCTCATCTGAAACAGGGATGACCTCATCCGTAGTCTCCTCAGCCTGAAGTTCTTCCACCTGCACATCCGGTTCAGTCTGCACAGTTTCCGTCTCTTCCGCATCCGGTTCAGTCTGCACAGTTTCCGTCTCTTCCGCATTCGGTTCAGTCTCATCGGAAACCGTTACTGTCTCTGCCTGAGCCTCTTCTGTCTGCAATTCTTCTGCAGGTACCTCCGGAGCCGGTTCGTCACCGATCAGAATGCCGCGGCGGAGCGTGATCACACGCTTCTTCATCTGCCGCACCACTTCCAGGTCGTGAGTTACCACCACGGTGGTGGTGTGTCTCACCCGGCAGGCCTCATCCAGAACCCTCATGATCTCCATGGAGATCACAGGATCAAGATTTCCCGTAGGCTCATCCGCCAGCAGGATCCGGGGATGGTTCACCAGTGCCCGGGCAATCGCCACACGCTGCTGCTCACCTCCGGAAAGATGCTTCGGATAACTCTTATATTTGCCCGAAAGCCCCACCAGTGTCAGAACCTCTGTCACATTGGTGCGGACCTCCTCACCGCTCTTGCCGATCACATGCTGGGCCAGAGCCACGTTTTCATAGACAGTCCGGTCATGAAGCAGACGGAAATCCTGGAACACAACGCCCAGCTCCCGGCGATAATATGCCAGCTCCCGGTTCTCCGTGATCTCCGAAAGATCCTGATCTCCCACGCGGATCACGCCGCTGCTGGGTCTCAGCTCCCGTAAGAGGAGTCTTAAGAACGTGGATTTACCCGAACCGCTGTCGCCGACCACGAAGACAAACTCTCCGTCGCCGATCTCCAGGGAAATGTCCTTCAAAGCCATTTGCCCGTCTTCGGAGTCTTCATATACTTTACTGACATTCTCGAAACTGATCAATGAAAAACCTCTGTTTATCCGGTTGAATGTTCATCAGAACTCTCAACAATCTTTTTCAAGCGAAGACCGGCCTTCACCCTTCTGAGCAATACCGAACTTCAGCAACATCCGTAACGTTGCCTCAGATTCCTTCGCTTTCCATATACTTCATGTACTTCACAACCATTAATGCGATCTGGAAGGTAATGGCATCCGAGAAGGTCCGAAGATCCAGACCGGTACTCTTCTGCAGCTTATCCAGACGATAAACCAGGGTATTTCTGTGGATATACAGTTGTCTGGAGGTCTCGGAAACGTTCAGGTTGTTCTCGAAGAACTTATTGATCGTGACAATGGTCTCCTCATCGAAATCATCGGGGCTCTTGCCGTCGAAGACTTCCTTGATGAACATCCGGCAAAGAGGAACAGGCAACTGATAGATCAGACGGCCGATGCCGAGATTGGAATAACCGATCACATCCTGAGAGTCATAGAAGATCTCGCCTACATCGCTGGCCATCTGAGCCTCCTTGTAGGATCGGGAGATCTCCTTGAGTTCTCCTACAATGGTTCCGTAAGCAACCTTAGCCTTGGTCATGGCCTCGGTATTGAGCATATCGATGATGACTCTGGCAGTTTTCTCCAGATCATCGTAATTTTCATTGGACTTCAGTTCCTTCACCAGGATAATGCTTCTGTCATCCACCGCAGTGATGAAATCCCTGGCCTTGGTGGAGAATAAGGAACGCATGGTCTCAAGGGCACTGATATCCTTCTCGCTCTGAGTCTCGATCACGAATACCACACGTCTTGCAGCAGTTTCGATCCGGAGCTTCTTAGCCTTGCTGTAGATATCTCCCATAAGAAGATTGTCCATCAGGAGGTTCTTGATAAAGTTATCCTTGTCATACCGCTCTTTATAAGCAGTCAGCAGGGACTGGATCTGGAATACGGCGATCTTGCCCGCCATAAATGCCTTATCGTCATCCCCTCTGGCCAAAAGGATATATTGAAGCTGATGATCATCAAACACCTTGAAGAAATGACAACCGTTGATGGTCTGGCTGTCGGCAGCCGACTCGCCGAAATCCGTCATCATCCCTTCCATGCCCTCAGCACCCTCTAAGTTGGACGCCAGGATCATACCATCCATGGAGCAGACACAAAATGAAACTCTTGTGATCGATTCCAATCCGTCAATCGTAGATTGTAAAATCTGGTTCGTAATCATCTTTTTAACCTCCACCTTACACCCCGCTATAGGTGTGCATACTTAAACATATAATACTCCAAAATCAATAAAATGAAAAGGACTTTTTGTGTAGGCAACGAGCCAAAGTGCTCCTGCTGTGCTTGCACAAAGCAGGAGCACCTTGGCGACTGCCCATCATGGAGCGCGTAGCACGGAATGATGCCGAAACAGGGAGTGCGAAGCACGGATGTTTCGGCTCACAAAACTAAAAGAGCGAGCCGGCATAGCCGACTCGCTCATCATGATTATTTTCTTTTTTGGAAAGTCGATCAGTTCAGGATGGTCATCTCGGTATCCTTGTCGAACAGGTGGATACGGGTCTGGTCAATGTTGAACTTAACAACGTCGCCGGGACGTGCAGGTGTACGAGGGTTAACTCTTGCAGTGAAGTTGGTATCGTTGATATCGAAGTACAGATAAACTTCAGCACCAAGAAGCTCGTATACTCTGATGGTAGCTTCCAGATCAGCAGCAGGTGCATCGGGAGCATCGTGAACGTCCTCAGGTCTGATACCGAATACAACGGTCTTGCCGATGTAGCCCATATCATCAAGCTTCTGAGCCTTCTCGGAAGGGATCTCGATCTTGAAGTCAGCGATCTGAGCGAAGATTCTGGAACCTTCCTTAACCAGTGTAGCGTCGATCATGTTCATCTGAGGGGAACCGATGAATCCTGCAACGAACTTGTTAACAGGCTTGTCATACAGGTTCTGGGGAGTATCTACCTGCTGGATGATACCGTCCTTCAGAACGACGATTCTGGTACCAAGGGTCATAGCCTCGGTCTGGTCATGGGTAACGTAGATGATGGTTGTCTCCAGTCTCTGATGAAGCTTGGAGATCTCGATTCTCATCTGTACACGAAGCTTTGCATCCAGGTTGGAAAGAGGCTCGTCCATAAGGAATACCTTAGGATTACGAACGATAGCACGACCCATCGCAACACGCTGTCTCTGACCACCGGACAGAGCCTTCGGCTTACGATCGAGCAGGTGCTCGATATCAAGGATCTTAGCTGCTTCATGAACCAGCTTGTCGATTTCCTGCTTAGGTGTCTTTCTCAGCTTCAGACCAAATGCCATGTTATCGTAAACTGACATATGGGGATACAGAGCGTAGTTCTGGAATACCATCGCAATATCTCTGTCCTTAGGCTCAACATCGTTTACCAGTTTGTCGCCGATCCACAGCTCACCGGAGCTGATCTCCTCAAGACCCGCGATCATACGAAGTGTCGTAGACTTACCGCAACCGGAAGGTCCGACAAAGATGATGAATTCCTTGTCTGCGATTTCAAGGTTGAAATCCTTAACAGCTACGAAGCCGTTGGGATAAACCTTAGATACATTTTTCAGTGATAAACCTGCCATTACTAACTCCTCCTAAAAGAAAATATGATTTTTTATTTCTTAATCATCTTCGCATAGTGACCGTGGCTTTCCCACAAGTCTCTCATATCATACAACAAAACTCCCGAATACTCCATAGAGCAAATAGACAAAATATTTTTTGCCATTTTAGTCAATATGTATAAGGAACGGGGCCGAGGCTGCCGATTTACCGGGAAAACGATATATTTCGGCAGTTTATCCCCTCTTTTCACCCTTCCATAATATGGAAAATAATCATGCCTTTCGGGCGGTTTTAATCCCCTCCCGCCGCATATTTCGACAGGGAAATCCGCCCTTATCGTGATTTTGACGATATTTCCCCGATATGATCGGAATTTTCCCGTTCTCATCGGGATAAACGCCCGTAAATACGGCGCTTCGTCAATTTACAAAGCCTGTCAAAACCTCTAAAATAAGGCTATCGGTACTATTCATAAAACCGGACAAAACATATCGATACGGGGGGCTTTGAATTTGAAGGATAAGAAATGGGATCGGCAGTATTTCGGGGAAAATGCCGATCCGGATATGGAAACCGTTGCAGAACTGATGGAATATGCGTCCTATGAAGAGGAGGATCCGGCGGATGGGGAGCCCATCCCTTCCAATACCATGATCGGCATCAGGATCCGAAACAAGCGCATGGAACTGGAAATGACCCAGGAAGACTTTGCAAGGCTCATCGGCATCTCAGCCAGCTATCTGTCCGCCATCGAGCGGGGCAAGCGCCGGGTATCCGCCAAGCTCTGCACCGCCATCCGTGACAATACGGGGCTGTCCTGCGATTATATCCTGACAGGCCAGTCGGACGAACTGCATTACAATTACGACCGGGGCTTCTCTCCCTTTCCGGCGGAGGTCTTTGAAGAAGGACGATATCTGGCCGGCTCGGCCAAAAGCATTTCCCCGGCCAAAAAGCGCCTGGCGCTCCTCTTCAACACCTGCACAGATGAGGAAGCATATCTTTGCTACAATGTATGCCACGCCATGCTGGCGGAGGTCCGGATGAGCAAGCCGAGTGATAAGAAAAGAAAGAAGCGGAAATAAAACTGCCGCTTCGGAGGCATGCTCCGAAACGGCAGGGGATGAATGGATCATCTGATTTTTTGCTGTACTGTTGCAGTATCATTCCTTTATTACTTCTCTACTGCTGTTATTTCTCTACTGCGATGGCTTCCATCTCGATCAGCACATCCTTGGGAAGTCTTGCAACCTCCACACAGGATCTTGCAGGGCAATCTGTGGTAAAGAACTCTGCGTAAATGGCATTGACCTTTGCAAAATCATTCATATCCTTAATAAACACAGAAGTCTTGACAACGGAATCAAGATCCGTTCCTGCTGCTTCCATCAGGTTCTTCATGTTGGTCATGACCTGACGGGCCTGAGCCTCGATGCCTTCGGGGATCACTCCGGTTGCGGGATCCACCGGGATCTGACCGGAAGCAAATACAAAACCGTTTGCCACGATAGCCTGTGAATAGGGGCCGATGGCTGCAGGTGCATTCTGAGTAGAGATCACTTTCTTGGACATGTTATTTTCCTCCTTAAGTTAAACTGATCCGATCATTTCATGATCAGTGATATTCGATCCGGAAAAATGTCTGTTTTTCCGGCTTGATCCTCTTTTACTCCACATGGCCCTTTCCGGTCTCGGTCCGGATGATGCGGTCCTCTAAGATCACGATCCGGCCTTCCTTCAGAAGGTGGCCCAGAGCCCGCTTAAAGGCTGCCTTGCTCATATGGAACTTGTCCCGGATCACCTCCGGGGAAACGGATTCGCCGAAGGGAAGGATCCCTCCGTAGTGCTCCATGGCCTCTAAGATCACAGCGGCATCATCGTCCATCTGCTTGTAGGCTTTCCGGCGGATGGCAAGATCCAGCTTTCCGTCCTCACGGACACGCTCCACCAGGGCTGTGACCTGCTGGCCTTCATAGTATTTTTCATAAAGGTCTCTGGCGGGGATCATACCGTAATAACGGTCATCCACGGCAACGGATACTCCCTTGGGACCGATGCGGTAAACGGTTCCGGAGACCTTGTCATTTTTCGAATAAGGGCTGTCCGAATGCAGATAATGGGACACCTTCTGAGTTGCACAAGGGCGTCCGGACTTATCCAGATAGACTGCCACAAACACCTTGTCTCCCTTTTTCAGGGGACGGGTCTGTCCGGCGTAAGGAAGCAACAGGTCTCTTTCCAGACCCCAGTCCAGAAAGGCTCCTATTTTGGTCACATCCTTTACCACCATTGTTTTTGCCTCGCCGAGAAGGGCCAGAGGTCTTCTTGTGGTGGCAATGGGCCGGTCGGAGGAATCCAGATACAGGAACACCTCGATCTCAGATCCAAGGTGGAATCCTTCGGGAACTTCCTTCTTCGGAAGCAGAACCTTCTCACCGGAGCCGATATCCTCCGGATCCGCCAGGTATACACCGAATTCCTTCTGTTCCACCATTTTCAATTTTTGCACAGTGCCGATATTGATCATCTCTTACTCCCTTCGGCCGTATAACTCTGTATTGTTTATAGGGCTGCGCCCCATAAACTTTCAAAGAAACTCCACTACTGCGAAGCTCTTTCCGTCTTCTCTTCTCAGATCCACGATCATGTGGCGGCCTTCCTCAAACACGGCTACCTTCGGGTAGATCATATCCCCTAGATGGCCCTGATTCTTGTATTCCGCCCGGATCTCGGTAAATCCTGCCGAGTTGTCAAAATCTCCCACGCTGTCTTCGCTTCTGGGCACATAATTCCACGCCATGTGGATGTAAGCACCGTTGTTGACGTGGCGGTTGCTGTCCAGATGCCAGGGTTCCACTGCAAAGGGCTCCCCATCCTTAAACTCCACCTCCGGGATCTTGATCTTTCTCGGAGCGTAATTCATCTGAAACTTCTCCCCGGCCTGATAAGCATTGATCATATCCTCGGAAGCCGTAATGGGCTTGCCATTCTCCAGATCCATCAGTGCCCACACCGAGTTGGCAATGACACATTCTTCCCCGTCATTTCCCAGGATCTTGAAATTACGATATCCGATAAAACGCTCCACTGCGTAAGGATTGGTGATGGTTTCGATCTTCTCTCCGTAAACGGGCATCCTGTGGATCACGATCTGCCAGGAAGCCAGCAACCAGGCCATGTGGTGATCCAGCATGTACTGTACGGTATAGCCCACGTCTTCGGAATGGAAAATGGCTGTATCCTGCAGATAATCCACCAGGGTGGTCAGTTTCATGGAGCCGTTGGCGTCACATTCGCTGAAACGGACTCTGCTGAAGTATGAATACATGAATACCTCCCGGGATCATATTATCTCTAAAACTGAAAAAGACACAGACCGCAGTCTGTGTCTTCGACTGGGCTACAAGGATTCGAACCTTGAAATGCTGGAGTCAGAGTCCAGTGCCTTACCGTTTGGCGATAGCCCAAAAGTGCTCTTTAGCGAACAAATGGGATATTATCACATCTTATTTGAAAATGCAAGCACTTTTTTTCATTTTTCAAAAATACCTTTGAAGGAATCTTTTCCGGTCTTCGACCTGCAACTTAACTACGCCGTTTTCTCCGTACGATGACGATCATCACGATCTCCACCACCAGAAGGACCAGGATGGCTGCGCCGTAGATAAATACGGAACGGAGTGCGGGATTGGTCTCCTTCTGCCGTTCAGGGGCAGTTGTGGGGGTTACGGTCCCGTTGCCGTTCGGATCCGATGAGCTCACTGCCTCACCGCTGGAGGGCTCCTTGGTCGGTTCCTTGGTCTGATCCTCTGAGGAAGGCTCCTGTCCTGTTACGGACTCTGTTTCGCTTTCACTCTCGGATTCCGTTTCGATCACCTCGGAAGTGGCTTCCGTAGGTTCTTCGGAGGTAGGACTCCAGTTATCCGGCAGAGGATCCAGAGTCTTTACGGAGGTTAACAGGGCTGTTTCCACATAACCCGGCTTGCCGCCTACATTTACCCGGCTCCAGAGCCACCAGGTTCCGGTACGCTCCAGCTCCGCTCCGGGAGTCAGATTGAGAAGGGTCTCACTGTCATAGCTCTCATAAAGATGAACATCCACGTAGTCGTTGACGGTACAGGTATCATGAACCGGCTCATAGACACGTTCCTTGACCCAGCCGTAATGCAGGTTGTAGGCATACTCCAGAAGGATCTCGGTATCCGGGTAGGCATGTGCATCCGTGGACTTCATGAGTACCACCAGGATGGGATAATTGTCCCGCTCGCAGAGAGTCAGGACCACCTTTCCGGCATCTGCCGTGGAACCGGCTCTTCCGGCGGTAACATCGTTGTATTCATACAGACCGTTCATCATCTCATGCTTGGAGTTTAAGAAACGGGCTGCACTGGTGTTGTTGGCGGGGATATTGTACCATACGGCACTGTTCATGGCCTTGAAATCCGGATTCTTCATAGCTTCCAGATAGAAGGTGGCCATGTCTTTTGCGCAGGTGTACTGACCGTTCACATCCAGACCGGTCACGTTCATGAAACGGGTATTCTTGCAGCCCATCTCTTCCATCCGGTGGTTCATCAGCTTCACGAAGCTGTCCATGTTGCCGGATACGTAAAGGGCCAGCTGATTGGCACATTCATTGGAGGACTGCATGACCAGACCGTAAAGTGCATCCTTGATGGTAATGGATTCGCCCTCCACGGCCGGAGGGATCAGACGGGAATCCTGTTCTGTCAGGGATTCCAGAGCCTCTTTGGAAAATGTGATCCGCTCGTTCAAGTCACTAACGTGTTCAATGACCACCAGAGCCGTAACAAGCTTGGCATAACTTGCGGGTGCAAAATGCTTCTCCATGTTCCTCTCGGCAATGATCTGTTCTCCCGTCACATCCACCACTACATAGCCTTCCGCATACACACCGGGGCCTTCCACCACGTTCGAGGATGCCTTCAGTGCCGAAGCGCTGCTTGCAGGAAACAGGGAAATGCATACGATCACCGCAAGCATCAAAGCCAAAAGCCCTCTGCATATTCTTCTCTTCTCACGTCCGGACCTTCGCCGGACGGATCCATGATTGTCTGACATCGTCTGCCTTCGCTCCTATCTGAACTTCTTCACATCTTCTTTATTCACAACCATCAGCAGGGAATCACTTTTCTCCAGCGGACGGTCCGGGTTGATGACGGCGTTGACACGCTCGCCGTTTCTGATGGCAACCACGTTGATGCCGAACTTACCGCGGAGATTCAGGGCTTTTAAGCTCTGTCCCACCCACTGCTCCTTCGGAACCATTTCAATGATACAAAGGTCATCCGACAGGTCAAAGAACTCCAGGAAATCGGAGGTGATCAGCTTTCTCGCAGTACGGTTGCCGCTCTCCTCCTCCGGATACACGATCTGATCGGCACCGATCTTCTTCAGGATCTCTCCCATCCGGCGGCTTCTTGCCTTTGCGATCACAAGGGGAACGCCCTGTTCCTTGGCCACCATGATGGAAATGATACTTGCTTCCAGATCCATGGCCATACACACAACCACTGCATCCATATTTCCGATGCCGAGACCTGCCACTGCCTT
This sequence comes from Lachnospiraceae bacterium, assembly GCA_017614345.1. Taxonomy (GTDB): domain Bacteria; phylum Bacillota; class Clostridia; order Lachnospirales; family Lachnospiraceae; genus JAGACB01. The sequence continues at coordinate 15,156 of JAGACB010000006.1, read as the reverse complement.
CGCATCCGACAGATCTGCGATCAGCGCATGTGTCACACGATCCGAATAACGATCCACCAGATCTTCATTATAATCTACGACCATAACCTCGGCTCCGCCCTCCATCAGAGCATCTGCCACGGCACTGCCGTATTTTCCCAGTCCGAGGACTGCTATTGATTTCATTTTTCTGTTCTCCTCTCAAAAAAGGATTGTTTTCAGTGCTTTGCACTGCAAACTAACAAGGAATAGTTTCCTTCGCTTCGCTGCGGAAACGGGGAGCCGTCGTTAACGCTTCGCGTTAGCGACGGATTGTTTGCAGTGCGTTGCACTGCAAACTAACCAACAATAAACCTGCCCTTGGCGTAATTCACGTCGTTCTTGTCGGAACGGCTGGAATTGAAGAAAATAGCCATGGAAATGGGGCCTATACGGCCGGCGTACATACCTATGATCACAAGGATCCGGCCGGCGTCATTCAGTTCCGGGGTCAGACCCTGGGACAGGCCCACGGTGGCCGTGGCACTGAACATCTCGTATGCCGCTGCCAGAGGGCTCACGTCATTGGTGGCACAAAGACCCACGATGAGCACAATGGTGACCAGAAGGCTGACCGTGATGATGGCAGTGGCCTTGCTGACCATTTCCCCGGTGATACGGCGATCCATGATCACGGCTTCATCGCGGTTGCGGATGTAGGAAACCGCATTGCAGATGACCAGGAAAACGGTTACCGTCTTCACTCCTCCGGCGGTACCCACGGGTGATCCGCCGATGAACATATAGAACAGACCTACCACGGAGGTGGCATCCGTCAGATCCTGCTGAGGTACCGAAGCAAAGCCTGCGGTACGGAAGGTCATGGACTGGAAGAAGCTGACCATCACCTTCTGGAAGAAGTTCAGCTCTCCAATGGTTTCGGGATTGTGATACTCCAGGATCAGCACCAGAACGGTTCCGCTGATGAGAAGCCCCGCAGTCAGCACCAGTACCAGACGGCTGTGTTCGCTGAGCCTGCGATAAAATCCCTTGAAGGAGATCTTCCTTTTGATGGTGCTTCGGACAGTTTCCAGCACATCAAACCAGACCACATAGCCGAGACCGCCCAGAATAACCAGCGCCGATGTGACCAGGTTGATCCAGGGCTGGGTCTTGTAGGGGATCAGGCTCGAAGGGCCTATGATATCGATCCCGGCGTTACAGAATGCGGAGATCGAGGTGAACAGGGAGATCCACGCTCCCTTCACAGGTCCGAACTGGGGGATAAAGGTGAAGGAATAGAGCACCGCTCCCGCCAGCTCCACGATCAGGGTTCCCCTGACCACGTTCATCATAAACTTCACCATTCCGTGAATGGAATCCAGGTTGTAGTAATCCTGGATCAGAAGTCTTGTTTTCAGTGAAAATTGTTTCTGGAACATCATGAGTCCCAGCATATACATCGTGATCACGCCGAAGCCGCCGATCTGGATCAGGGCCAGGATCACGATCTTCCCGAACAGTGTCCAGTGGGAAAATGTATCCACCACCACCAGACCTGTCACACAGATAGATGTTGTAGCCGTAAACATGGCTTCCAAAAAGGATGTGGTTTCACCCTCCGCCGTCGAAAACGGCAGCCACAGAAGCACAGTTCCGGCCAGGATCGCAAGAAAGAAACCGAACATCATGATCTGCGTCGAAGTCAGTTTCAATTTTTTCTCCAAGGTTTTCCTTTCCTCCTTCTGATCCGCATACGGAGACTATTTTACCATATTTAATTGCGAAATTCCATAAAAAAATGATTGAAAAAACCGTCCCGGATACTTATAATCGGATTATTGCAGGAAAATGACCCGTATCGGAGGCTCTGCAAAAACCATTGAGAGGAAGTGATCGGTATGATGAACCCCATGAAGCTGATGAAGATCAAAGGAGCCTGGGATAAGTTTTCCGGAAATCACCCGAAATTCCCCGCCTTTGTTCAGGCCGTATCCGCAAACGGGATCCAGGAAAATGATATCATCGAGATCCGCGTCTCCAAACCGGACGGCAGGACCTTTGCCACCAACATCCGCGTTTCCGAGAGCGATCTGGAGCTTTTCGACGAATTAAAAGAACTGTCCAAGTGACATTTTCCTTGCCGGAAGGACAGGCACACTTTGAAAAGATCAGGCAAAAAAATACACCCTGTACACTGCAAAAGTGCACAGGGTGTTTTGTTTTAAGCTTCTATTCAGTCTATATGACTGACCGGTGATCTCTTCGATCCCTCAGACAGCCAGGGTTCTCTTTCTCTCCGAAGGCTTTTCATCCGCCTGCTCCAACATCTGATACAGACGCAGAACGGTGTTTTCATTCTTGCCCTCACGGCCCAGATTCTGGCCGCTCAGGATCTTATAGAGATATTTCATGGAAGGATTGATGTAATTCTCCTCGGGAGAAACCACACAGTAGGTTGCGTGATCCTTATCCTTGCCCACAGCCTTCCAGGACCAGCCGTATCCCACGCAGAGCGCATGTCCGAAGACACAGCCCAGGGCAACGGCTACATCGATCATCTCATCATAGCCCTCCGGAAGGGTATCGCTCTCCAGGATCTCATCCACCGCCTTGTTCACGCGGGTTGCGATCTCCAGACCATCCTTGCTCTCCGGGATCCCGAAGCGCTCCATGGCCTTCCTGGTCTGGCTTTCGATCTTCTCTGCGGTCTCCGGCTCCAGCTCTCCGAGATAGGGAAATGCGGGTTCCGGCTCCAGATCCTCAGTGATCTCTTCACCATCCTCGGAAACCGTGGGAACATCGTCACGGATCTGCTCCTCTTCTGCCGGCCATTCACGGTTGCCGAAGAAGGCTGCCGTCATGTTCTTGAAGGCACTTGCCACCTTGGCGGATTCACGGATATTGTACTTACTGATCTCAGTCAGGTTGTAGTAAAAGCTTCCGAGTACCAGGGAAACGGAGAATTCCTCCCAGGAGGAGAAGTCCTCACGGCAACGGTCTGCCGCATAAACATAAGTCTCGAACAGATCCGTGTTGGTGATCATGCCGATGCCGTGCATCAGCTTGGTCAGACCTACCATCTCACTGTAATCCCAGGCAGACATACCTGCCTTCGGAAGAAGCTCCTTTACCGCCTCCAGATAGGAAATGGTCAGATCCCAAAGAGCACGGGTGGAGATATCCATCTCATCCGGCTTGATCTGATTATTGTCCTGACCTTCCATATAATCCAGTGCAGCCTGGGTCCGGGGCCAGATCATGTGATCGGCATGATAGTCCATCAGACTCTTCATATCGTGAATTCCCAGATACTCTACCAGGTAGTTGCGGATCTTCTCCGCATCCTCCTCGGGGAATGTGAAAGCCGCCTTACGGGTATCAACCTCACCGGAAAGCTGAACGGGCACTCTCTCAATGGCAGCTGCGCCGATCAGAGAGAAGAACTCCAGCTCCTTGGTGGGAAGCTTCTCTGTTGTCTCAAACCGGGACTTCAGATCCGGGATCATGGCACTAAACATGTTCCGTGCGGAATCCATGTCCTTTTGCACATATTCTTTACTCTTTTCAATAGCTGCTTCCAGGTCATTGTCCCTGCCGTACTCGGGGTCGGTGATGCAGGCGATCTGATAGAGCTCTGCAGCCTTTGCCTCGCAGTCGGTAACGTCATAAATATACGCCAGCATATAATAGATGCGGGCCTTGTCCTTATCGGTTGTACATCTCGGGTACAAAGCCGCGATCTCATCCCTTGCTTCACGGAAACGCTTCAGATTATTGAGCGCGCTGATCTTGCGGAAACGGATCTTGTTGCTCCTTTCCTCAGGGCGGATCTTCTCAATGGTCTCTAAGATCAGCTCATACTGATCTGTTTCGTGCCATTCATCCAACTGTTCAAAAACCGGATCATCGTCCCTGACCATCCCGTTCTCATCCAACTCGTAGGTGCTGAAATTCATCTCCTCGCTCATAGTACCCTCCTCAATAACTTAAAGAAAAATGTTTCCGATCCTCCGGGTCATTTTCCAATGATCCCCATTGTTTTTCAGTTCTTCAAAAAGCAGGCGATATCCTCCAGGATCTTCTCATTGCCCCGGGTATTCACCAGTTCGTGTTTAAAGCCTCTGTATTGATGAAAACGCAGATCCTTGTAGCCGATCTTCCCCAGCGTTTTCATGGTATGCCGGACGCCCGAAAGTCCTCCGGCCACCGGATCCTCCGAACCTGTCAGACTTAAGATGGGCAGCTCCGGGTTCTTACACTCGAAGTGCGAAACCTGAGCCAGCTCCCAGTCTGTCTCCCAGATGGTCAGGATGGACCGGTTCATGTAACGGTAACCGGTACAGAGATAATCATTTAAATATGCCGCAAGTTCCTTCGGATCACCGTTGACCCAGGAGGAATCCCCTTCGTTATCTCCCATCCAAAGGAGCAGCCGGTTGTATTTCCGTTTGCCAAACACCAGATTGACCGTAAGGCCGATCGCCAGTCCCACAGGGACAATTGGTACGAAATTCGGCGTTCCCGTCATGATCAGTTTGTCGATCTCCGCATCATGATGCTCCAGATAGCACCTGGCGATCATGGACCCGAAGGAGTGACCGAACAAGGTGATGGGCAACCCGGGATAACGTTTTCTCAGGTAATGATTAATGCAGGATACATCCTCCACGATCTTCTTAAAGCCGTCCATATACCCCAGAGGATAGCTTCTCGACAACGACTCTCCGTGGCCTCTCGTATCTGCGATCAGTACCGTAAACCCTTGCCCGTTCAGAAATTCTGCAAATTCGAAATAACGTTCTTTGTGTTCCTTCAGACCATGTACAAACTGCACACATCCCCGGGGGTTCTTCACCTCAAAGAGCGCCGCCGCAAGCGGAACGCCCTGGTATCCCCGGATCTTGAGCTTCTTCATATTTAACCTCCCGGTTGCAGATCTCATCTCTGCAATGATCGACTAGCTGAGCTTTGTCAGCCACACCCCTTTTTGGATCAGGAAATATCCGATGGCGATCTTGATCAGATCCAGCATCTGGACCAGCACATAAACCACCAGCACCGGAAGGGGCGTAAGGAAGCATAATCCCGCAGCAACTGCCACCACCACAAACCAGGTATACACACTGTCGAACAGCATGGTGATCAGCGTCTTTCCTCCGGAACGCAGGGTAAAATACAACGCGTTCAGGAACCCCTGTATGGGAAAGAACAGGGCCGTGATGATAATGATCCACCGACCGAGTCTGCGCACCTCCTCTGTTGTATTATACAACTTCGGAAAGGGAAATGCTAGTAAAATCAAAATAACAGATAAAAAAATACATAAAAATCCTGAAAACCACATGAGCTTAATTCCGTTTTTCTTGGCGGAATCATAATCCCCCGTTCCCAGGATCTGTCCGATCAGAATCCCCACTGAGCCTCCGAGGGAAATGAACACCACATTCAGCACATTGCAGATACTGTTGGAGATATTAAATCCTGCGACAACCTCCAGACCTCTCGTGGAGTAGCACATGGTCAGAACCGCCATGCCTCCGGCCCAGAGAAACTCGTTTAAGAACATGGGAAGCCCCTTCATCACCACGGGCAGTGCCACCTTCACAGGCACCAGCAGTGTCTTGTAAACTCCCTTGAAAAATGATCCTTCCTTCACCGACAGATGGGTCCAGATCACCAGCACGGACATTTCCACGATCCTGGCAATGACGGTGGCTACAGCCGCTCCGGAAACACCCAGGGCGGGCAGACCCATTTTCCCATAGATCAAAAGGTAGTTAAAGAGGATATCCGTGGCTACCGAGATCAGCCCCGCCACCATGGGGCGGATGCTCTCGCCGGTCTCACGAAGGCTGTTGGCATAGATCTGGGTCACGCAAAAGGGCAGGAGACTTGCGATCATGATGTGCAGGTAGGACAGACTCAGGGAATGAGTCAGCACCGGATCGATGTCCTCACTGGTGCCATGCAGATACAACTCGATGAGATTCCCGCCGAACAGGGCAAAGACCAGTGCACCGATGGCCACCACCGTAAGACCGATCCACCACTTCAGCCGGAATACCTTCCGCACTCCCTCCTTGTCTCCCGCACCGAAATACTGGGCCGCAAAGATTCCCGGGCCGGACAGCCCTCCGAAGATCCCCAGGTTCAGCACGAAGATCATCTGAGCAGCAATAGACACCGCCGTCATACTCTCCGTTCCCAGGCTCCCCACCATCAGATTGTCCACCAGCGTCACCGCATTGGTGATCCCGTTCTGGATCATCATGGGCACCGCCAGATACAACGCCTTTTGATAAATGTTGCTTTGTTCTTTCATGTTATAACTGACTTCTCTCTTCTTGTTTAATTCATCCCGTAACTTTTATCATAACCCTTCCGATGTGGTTTGGTCAAGGGCATAAGCCTGTTAAACTATTCCTTGACTACCCGTCCCGAAAATGTTATAGTTCACCCGTAAGATAAGCGGGTATGGCGGAATTGGCAGACGCGATAGATTTAGGTTCTATTGGGAACACCCGTGCAGGTTCAAGTCCTGTTACCCGCAGAAGTGCAAAAAAACCTTCCGAAAAAGGCTCGGAACGCCTTTTTCGGAAGGTTTTTTCTGTCAATGCGGTGTAACGGGATTATAAGGTTCAAAGCTTTCCGCTGCGGTTTACTGCACTCACCAGTGCTGCCACGGAGGCGTCGATGATATCGTTCTTTTCGCCTGCGCCCCAGGTGACCTTGCCGTCGGAGGTCTGGATGCCTACATAGGCAACGGCTCTGGAGTTGGAGCCGCTCTCAAGAGCGTGCTCTTCGTAGGAGATCAGAGAGAAGTCGATGTTGAAGTGCTTCATGATGGCGTTGGAAACCGCATCAAGACGACCGTTTCCTTTGCCGTGATATACCTTCTTCTCGCCGTACTTGGTGATGGTGATCTCGGCTTCGAATTCATTTCCCTGCTTGAAGTGGCATTCCAGCATCTTTAAGGGACCTTCGATGTTGATGTAGTTGTCGCGGAATACCTCGTAAACCTGCTTGGGGCTGAGCTCCGCATGAGCCTTGTCGGATACGTCCTTAACCGCATAACCCAGCTCCTCGCGGAACTTTGCGGGAAGGGAGTAGCCGTACTTGAGCTGCAGGATGTAGCCGATGCCGCCCTTACCGGACTGGCTGTTGATACGGATCACATCGCCGTCGTACTTTCTGCCGATGTCCTTCGGGTCGATGGGCAGATAAGGAACGGTCCAGAGATCGGGCTGCTCTGTCTCGTGGTAAGCCATACCCTTTGCAATGGCATCCTGGTGAGAACCGGAAAATGCTGCAAAGACAAGCTTTCCTGAGTAAGGCTGACGCTCGTAGATCTTCATGCCGGTCAGTCTCTCATAGGTCTCGGAGATCCGGGGCAGATCGGAAAGATCGATCACGGGATCCACACCATGGGAGAACATGTTAAGAGCCAGAACCACAAGGTCTACGTTACCGGTACGCTCACCGTTTCCGAACAGAGTTCCCTCGATACGGTCAGCACCGGCAAGGCAGCCAAGCTCTGCGCAGGCAACACCGGTTCCGCGGTCGTTGTGAGGGTGAAGGGAAAGGATGACATTTTCCCGGAAATGCATGTTCTTATGGAAATATTCGATCTGATTTGCGTAAACGTGAGGCAGAGACATTTCCACAGTCGCAGGAAGGTTGATGATCACCTTGCGGTCGGGAGTGGGCTTCCACACATCGAGAACGGCATTTACCACTTCAAGAGCATACTCGGGCTCGGTGCCGGTAAAGCTCTCGGGAGAATACTCGAACTGATAGCGGATGCCGGCTTCATCTGCCAGCTTATTGAGGAGCTCCGCACCCTCTACGGCGATCTTCAGGATCTCCTCCTTGGACTTCTTGAAAACCTGGGTACGCTGTGCGTAGGAGGTGGAGTTGTAAAGGTGAACGATGGCATTGGGGCAGCCCTCGATGGCCTCAAAAGTCTTCTTGATGATATGCTCTCTTGCCTGAGTCAGTACCTGAATGGTCACATCCTCCGGGATCAGATTCTGCTCGATCAGGGTGCGGCAGAACTGATATTCCGTCGCAGAGGCAGCCGGGAAACCGATCTCGATCTCCTTGAAGTCGATGCGGATCAGCTCTTGGAAAAACTCCAGCTTCTCCTCAAGACTCATGGGCACGATCAGCGCCTGATTTCCGTCACGCAGATCCACACTGCACCATGCGGGCGCATGGTCAATGTACTCTTTCTTCACCCAGTCTGTGCACTCTGTGGGGGGCATATAATACCCTCTCCGGTAATGATCGTAATTCTTCATTTCACATAGCCTCCTCATATGTTTGTTTTCCGACAGGGCCTGTGCCCTGTCAAATGAAACCGCCGCCGGAAGTCATTCCCGGGGCTCGATTCAGAGACAAAAAAAGCACGTCTCCAAATCATAGAGACGTGAAAAACACGCGGTACCACTCTATTTCGCACTATGTGCGCACTCAGCAGATACGGGGTAATCATCTTACCCGATATCCTCCTGTATGATCACGGTCAGGTTCCGTCTCTCCCTACTTCCTGCGCCGGATGAATCCGGACCGGGTTCAGAAAAGCAACTCAGAGGCCAGTTCAACAACTCTCGCTGACTGTCTCGCACCACCCGACAGCTCTCTGGACAGTTCCTTTTGCCTACTACTCCTCTTCTTCGTCTTTGAATAGAAGTATTCACTTGTAGATGAAGAATATCACAAGGTAGACCGGAATGTCAAGGGTAATTTGACACGCCACAGCAAAAAACCGTCCGGAAAAAGCTCAGAATGATTTTTCCAAACAGTTTTTTGCTGACGCACGTCCACAATGCAAGCTTTGACACCGTTTCAAAATTGTGCTATAGTAATGCAAAATTGCTTAACTGTGTGTATTCGGCGCAAAGAAAGGATATGAAAGCATGGATTACGAAGCACTTGCCGGGTTGTTGTTCCCGGATATCACAAAAACACCGGATGATTATGAGAAGATCTTCCCGGAGAGAAACCTTCCGGAAGGGGCTGAGGTCACAAGACTGGCACCCTCTCCCACAGGCTTCATTCATCTGGGCAACCTCTACGGCGGTCTGGCGGATGAACGTCTGGCCCACACCACCGGCGGTGTGTTCTACCTCCGCATCGAGGATACGGACGCAAAGCGTAAGGTGGAAGGTGCGGTTGAGATCATCATCGACGTGCTGAAATATTTCAATATCGAGTTTGACCAGGGTGCCGGCATCGACACTCCCGAGAGCAACGTTTACGGAACCTACTTCCAGAGCGAGCGTAAGGACATTTATCAGGCATTTGCCAAGGATCTGGTAAAGAAGGGCCTGGCTTATCCCTGCTTCATGACTGAGGAAGAACTGGGTAGAATCAAGGAGCAGCAGGAGCAGGACAAGGTCCTGACCGGTATCTACGGTCCCTACGCAAAGTACCGCGATGCTTCTCTTGAGGAGATCAAGGCACACCTGGATGCAGGCGAGTCCTATGTACTCCGCCTTCGCTCCCAGGGCAAGGAGGGAAATGAGATCCACGTGAAGGACCGGATCATGGGCGGCTTAAAGCTTCCGGAGAACTACATTGACGTGGTACTCTTAAAGTCCGACGGAATCCCCACCTACCATTTTGCTCACGCGATCGACGACCATCTGATGCGTACCACCACCGTGATCCGCGGAGGAGAATGGCTGTCCTCCCTTCCCACACACTACGAACTGTTCAAGGTTTTGGGCTTCAAGATGCCGAAATATGCACACACTGCCCAGCTGATGAAATTTGACGAAGAGACCGGCGGAAAGCGCAAGCTCTCCAAGCGTAAGGATCCCGAACTGTCACTGGACTTCTACCGCAGAGACGGATATCATCCCCACTGCATCAAGATCTACCTGCTGACCCTCTTAAACTCCAACTTCGAGGAGTGGTATGACAAGCATCCCCAGGACGATGTGGACACCTTCCCCTTCTCCGTCAAGAAAATGTCCAACTCCGGCGCTCTCTTTGACATTGCCAAGTTAGACAACATTTGCCGTAACGAATTCTCCAGACTGGATCCCGAAGAGGTTTACCGCTTCTTAAACACCTGGGTTAAAGAGTATCAGCCCGAGATGGAGCAGGTTTATTTCTCCGATCAGGACAAGTTCATGCAGATCCTGAATCTGTGCATGGGTGTAGGCGGAAAGCGCCGCAGAAAAGACTTCTCCTATGCAAAGCAGATCTTCGAGAGCCTGCACTACTTCTTCGATGAGACCTTCCGTCCGGACAACACCTTCCGCTTCGATGCCGCCGATGTTCGCAGCATCCTGGAAGATTATCTCGCTTCCTACGATCCCGCCGTGGACAACAACGGCTGGTTCGAGAACCTGAAGAAGATTGGCGAAGCTCACGGCTTCACCTCCGACATGAAGGCCTACAAGGCAGATCCTTCCGCCTTCAAGGGCAGCGTCTCCGATGTTGCCGAGATCCTTCGTATCAGCATCACCGGTTCCCCCAACTCCCCCGACCTCTGGACCATCCAGAGAATTCTGGGCAAGGAAACCGTCCTCGGCCGGATCAATCGCTCTCTTGAGGTACTGTGATCCGAAGATCGTACAGTTCCTCATAAAGGAAAATGATCTCGCATCAATAATTTCTCAAAAAAAAAATACCTCCCGGGTTTCCGCTTTCGGAAGCTCGGGAGGTTTTTTTATGTATTTACGGATTCTCAAAGATCTACGCGGTTTTCACATGTATTTACCAATTCATTCAAGTGTCTGCGCGTTTTTCTCTTTGCTTCGCCCGCACTTTTCCCTTTCTGTATTTCATCTGTTCGCAGATAACACTGCGTGATCCACTCTGCAGAGCACATAGCCGTTCTTTTCGTAGGTTTCAAAGGTTCCGGTGACCGTGATGGGGGTCAGATCCGCGGGATAGCCATTGGGATCCTTCAGGACAAATTCCACGCCCTGCTGGCAGCAGGCAGTGGCATCCTCGATCAGGCAGGCATTGATATTTTCCTCGGTGTACTCGTCGTAGAAATTATAGAAGGTACCGCTCATGCGGACACATTTTCCTTTATACTTTTCCGGCTCGCTCACCATATTGTAAACGGAGGCGTACACCATGGTACTGCTCATCTGGGTCAGATCCACGTCAGGGGTCATAACACCCAGGGCCTTTGTCAGGGACTTCAGGTTCTCCTCCATGATGCTGAGGTAAGTCTCACTGCTGTCCTTTTTGGTCACGGACTGAAGGGAATTTAAAACCACCTTCTCCTGATCCTTCCGATTGGTGGCCTTGATCACGGTGTCTGCGATCTTTCCGTCGGAATTCTCGATGATGCAGACGGAATCAAGGTTCAGCTCATCCACCTTTCCGGCCAGGAAGGTCACGGTCTCAAAGCAGGCCTCCGTCTCCGCAGAACAGCCGATGAAAGCCGCATAATACTTGATGCCGTAATCATCCATCATATAACGGAAGGGAAAACGGTCCGCAAACAACACCGTATCAAACTGCTTTTCCGCCACAGCCGCCTCATACTCGGCATCCAGGGCAGAAAGTTTGGAGAGGTAGGCATCCTTGTTGGCGCCGTACTGAGTCGCATGAGCAGGATCTGCCGCACACAGCTCCTCGGCAATGCCGGAAACCAGAGTCTTGGCATTCTTCAGAGAAAGCCATACATGCTCATCGTACTCTTCCTCTTCATCACTGTGATGATGGTGCTCGTGACCTTTTTCATGGTCGTGATCGCCGTCTTCGTGATCATGGTCTCCATCTTCATCATGATCGTGATCGCCATCTTCGTGATCATGATCAGCATCTTCATGATCATGTTCATCACCGTCCTCATCATGATCGTGATCTTCCCCGTCATGGTGATGGTCATGCTCATCTTCCCCCTGCATTCCCTCAACAAACTCCTCGGTCTTGACTGCATCTCCGAGGACCTCCATCAGGTTAATGACCTTCCGATCCTTGCCGGGGTTCTGCTTCAGCACATCGTCCACCCATTCGTCGGACTCGCCGCCTACGTAAATGAACACATCTGCCGTGGCAATCTTGATGATGTCCGCTGCCGAAGGCTGGTAGCTGTGCAGGTCCACACCGTCCTGAAGAAGAGTGATGTTGGCACCGGGATTGGCATCTCCCACAATCTCACGGACCCAGTCATACTCCGGGAAAATGGTGGTGACGATCTCGAGTTTTGTTTCGTTCGCATTTCCGGATCCTCCCGGATTGGCCCCGGGGGTAGCATTTCCCTGACCCGGATTCTGATTTCCGCTGCAGCCTGCCACTCCAATGAGCATTGCTGCTGCCAGCGCAAAGATCCGAACAGATTTCTTCATATAGTCTCCTTCCGATCCGTCCCTTAGACCTTTATTTCTGAATATTTCCCGGATCCAGGGTCGGATTCTTCTTTATCAATTCTTCTTTATCAATTTTTCTTTATCAATTCAGTTTCATGAATCATTGATTTCCAATTTGCAACGCGTTTGCATTTTTAGATTATACACAAATAATGATTGATGTCAACCCACAATTCCAATTATTTTTCTATTACATAGCCCTCGCTTTTCGGATACTTCTTAAAGAAAAGACAGCGGAAATCACAAAAAAACCGATTTCCGCTGTCACTCCCTCTGCTTATCAGGAAGCTTCTTAAAGAAAAGACAGCGGAAACCCGATAAAACGCGATTTCCGCTGTCACTCCCTCTACTTGCTCATAACTCATCCTTCTCGGTGATCACCGAATTGATGTGAGAAAATACCTCTGCAGTCCCAGCACCCAGCTCTACCTCCAGATAGCCGTCCTCCGTTACTGTCTCATAGGAGCGGCCCACATTGTAGCTGTTCTCCCAGGAAACCATCTCACGGAGCATCTGCTCTCCGCCGAAAATTCCGATCTCCCAGACGGGGACTCTTACCTTCCTGAAGCCGTCGCTGTTATTGACAATGACCAGCACCTGATCATGTGAATCGAATCGGCCGTAGGCAATGAGATGGGTTCCGGCCAGAAGTGGCTTTAAGGAGCCGGTATAAAGGCAGCCGTAACGCTGGCGGAAGGCGGTCAGATACTTATGGAACTCGATGAGCTCCAGATCCTCCTTACCCCAGGGATAGGTCCGGCGGTCATCCGGATCCGTCCAGCCCACTAAACCTGCTTCATCGCCGTAGTAGATGGTGGGTGCTCCGGGCCAGGTCATCTGGATAATGACTGCTTCCATCAGAACTCCTCTGCGGACACCCTCTCCCGCTGCGGCACTTCCCAGAGTGGCAAGCCGTCCCACGGTACGGTTGGTCCTGGTGAGGAACCGGGAATGATCATGGTTGGAAAGCTCGTTCATGGCGGTAAGGAGAGAGCCTTCCCCGAACTTGCTCATATTTGCCAGCATGGTCTGGAAAAACCAGGCACCGTTTCCGTAGAGATTGTCATTTTTCTCATCGGAGTGTTTCTCCATACCGGTCAGGAAATAGCTCACAGGCTCCATGAAGGCGTCATAGTTCATGACGGTGTCCCATTCATTTCCCCGAAGCCATTTGGAAGGATCCCCGTAATGCTCCGCAAGGATCAGAGCATCCGGATTCACATCCTTCACAGCCGCACGGAACCGCTCCCAGAACCTGTGGTTGTAGCTTTCGCTCCGGCCCAGGTCTGCAGCCACGTCAAGCCGCCAGCCGTCAATATTGTAGGGAGGTCTGAGCCATTTCTGAGCCAGACCGATGATATAATCCTCCAGTTCCGGAGACTGCTCGTAATTCAGCTTCGGAAGGGTCTCCATGGCCCACCAGCCGTCATAGGTGTTGTTATAGGGCCAGTCATACTGATCGTTAAAATGGAAATATCCGCGATAAGGGCTTTCTCCCGAAAGATAAGCTCCCTTCTCATAGTGCTCGCCGGCATTGGCATAGATCTCCGCCCGGTCCATCCATTTATTGAAGGAACCGCAGTGATTGAACACACCGTCAAACACGATCTTCATCCCCCGCTTGTGAACCTCGTCACAAAGCTTCTCCATCAGGGCATCCGAAGCCTCCAGGTTCTCGTGGCTGGTCACCCGGGAGATATAACGGGTTGCATGGGAGTTGTCGTAGTCCGTCTCCGCCAGCACCTTTCCCTCATCCCGGACAATGACTCCGTAATGGGGATCGATATGATCGTAATCCTGTGCATCATACTTGTGATTGGAAGGAGACACAAATACCGGATTCAGGTAAATGGCATCCACACCCAGCCACTTTAAGTAATCCAGCTTGTCGATGACACCCTGAAGATCACCGCCGTAGAAATTGGCCACGTCCAGGGAATCCGGCAGCATATCCCAGGAAGCTGCTCTTGCATGCTTGCCCAGATACTCGTACTCACGGTCAAGGACATCATTCGTGGGATCGCCGTTACAGAAACGGTCCACGAAGATCTGATAAAAGATGGCGCCCTTGGCCCAGTCCGGCGTGGTAAAGCCCGGGATGATCAAAAAAGGATACTTGATCAGATCAAACTGGCTGGTAACACCGATCTTACTGTAATATAAAGTTTCCGATTCGGAATTGATCTCGAAATAATAACGAACTGCCTGATCTCTGACACGGAGACCGCAGCTGTAATATGTGAAACAGCGATCGTTCTTCACGGGGAGCATCCTGATCTCCACCGATCCGCAGATCAGATAGATCATCAGCTCATCTTCCCTTGCGGCACGAAAATAAATAGTTACCTCCTCCCCGCACTTCGGTTCCATGGGGGATCGGTAATTCCGCGATTCATCGGAGAACAACGCCTGTCTGTTAATAGCCATAAACTTCTTGTACACATTCCTTCCGGTCGTCTTTTTTTCTGACCTTCCCTATTGTAATACAGAATCGGAAAATAGGGAAGAAAAAAAATTATAAGAAGCGTAAATATTTTGTGCTCCCGGTCCCTACGCGCTTCGCGCTCTCGGGCCCGGCATCATTCCGCGCTTCGCGCTACATGATGGGCGGTCGCCAAGGTGTACCTGCTCTGTGCAAGCACAGCAGGTACACTTTGGCTCGTCGCCTGCACAAAAAGAAAAGCAGCGGTTTTATCCGCTGCTAATCTTTTGAGAAGGTATTTCGTTTTTGTTTGGGGTGTAGCAAAAACTTAAAATGTATTGGGGGGTTACAAGCGGCATTATAGCAGAATCCGATTATAAGTGTGCACAAACATTCCAAATGAGGAAATCTTTTTTTGTGGATTTTGCCTTT
>JAGACB010000040.1 GCA_017614345.1 Lachnospiraceae bacterium | reverse complement strand
GGATCCGGTTTCTTGACAGCAGAGCCAGGATCCTGATCCTGTCCCGGAGAAGCATCCGGGAGCTGTTCATGACCTATCTGGAGATCCTGTGGTCGGATTCCAGACGCTCGGAGCAGCGTCTTCTCCAGAACGATCCCTTCCGGGAGACGGAAGAGCTTTCCAATTCCAAAAGAGAGGCCAGTGTGGCCCTTCCCTTCAGTTATACGGACCTGGCCGGTTTTCTGATCGCCGACCGGAGTGCCCTGATGAGAGAGATCAAAAATATGAAGGAAGAGGGACTGATCAGTGAGGATGGTCAGAGGCTCCGCCTTCATTGGAAGGAATCATAAAATATCCCTGCGAATACTTCTTTAAAAAGCACGATCTCCGATCATACGGAGGAGTCAAGGATCATTAAAGGAGATCGTGCTTCTGCCCGGTATATCCGGGCAGTTTCTTTTTATATGGAAAAGACAGAAAGCAGTCTGATCCGTGAAAGGGGGCGGAACTGTTTAAGAAAACCTTACAAATGTTCACGGAAGGCTGAAATCGGCGCTTCGAATATTTACACAGAAGCGTTTCTTTGGTAGAATTCATTTCGATATTATCAATACGATCTACAAAGCACAGGCTCAGGCTCCATGTTGCGGTTTTCGACATCGATATTTCCATTCACACCACGGAGGGAACCGTTTACAACAAAACGAAACACATTTTCCTGATCTGAGGTATGCTTTGCCTATCAGAACAAAGGAGGCACTTAACAATGCTCGAAGTAAAAGATGTTTCAAAAAAATACGGAAAACTCATGGCCAACAACCACCTTTCCTTCACTCTTGAGGACGGTATGGTGGGAATCCTCTTAGGACCCAACGGAGCCGGTAAGTCAACCATTTTCAAATCCATCGCAGGACTGCTGCGTTACGAAGGCGAGATCACCATTGCGGGCTATGTCAATAAGACTTCCGAAGCCCGTGCGGCTCTGGGCTTTGTACCGGAGATCCCGGCCATGTATCCGAACCTGACGGTTGAGGAGCATCTTGATTTCATTGCAAGAGCATATCGCCTGAAGGATTACGAGGAGAGAAAGGAAGCACTGCTTCGCCGGTTTGAACTGGATGACAAGCGCAGAAAATTCGGCGATGAGCTTTCCAAAGGTATGCAGCAGAAGCTCAGTATCTGCTGTGCACTCCTGACGGATCCGAAGCTGATCATTCTTGATGAGCCGCTTGTAGGTCTGGATCCTCACGCCATCAAGGAGCTGAAGAAGACCTTTGAAGAGCTGAAGGCACAGGGAACCACCGTTCTTATTTCCACTCACATGATCGAGAGTGTGGACATGATCTGGGACAAGGCCTTCATCCTGTACCGAGGTGAGCTCCTGGCAACCCTGACCAAGTCCGATCTGGACCGTGAAGGCGTAAG
Organism: Lachnospiraceae bacterium; assembly: GCA_017614345.1. Lineage (GTDB taxonomy): Bacteria > Bacillota > Clostridia > Lachnospirales > Lachnospiraceae > JAGACB01. The sequence continues at coordinate 4,375 of JAGACB010000040.1, read as the reverse complement.
CCTCGAGGATAAGTTCTTCGAGTTGACGGAAGGTGGTAGTGAAGAATGAGAGCGTATCTTTATCTGTTCTTTCACACCTTCATCGGCAGCATCCTGAAGCTGTTCCGGAAGTCATTTATCTGGATCCTGGTGATGATGGTTGCCATGTGGGTTGTGATGGGCGTAACATTCGGCTGTATCGGCGGACTTGCCGGATATGCCATCAATAAGTATATGCCTTCCCAGGCAGAGGAAAATGATCCCGGCGAGGGCGAAGAAGAAGGAAACGAAGGCGAAGAGGGAGAAGAAGGCGAAGACGAGAAAGAAGAAAAAGAACACACGCTGTTCGGCTTCAACGTCAAGACGGAAAGAGACCAGATCTCCAGAATGGCTGCCGGTATCGGCACCTGCTTCGTACTTCTGGTGATCGGTATCGCGATCTACTCCGGTACCAAGGAAGGTATGAAGATGTTCAGTATGGCGGACATCCACCATATGTTCACTTCCCCCCTGAAACCTCAGAGTAATCTGCTCTACAAGATGCTCGGAACCATCTGGACCATGGTCTTCATCGGATTCTACATCGGCATCTGCTGGACCGGCGGATTCATGGCAGCAGGCTTCGGCATTCTGGATATCCTGGCAGCCGTTCTGGTTTATGCAGTGGGCGGTATCTTAGAGCAACTGGTCATGCTGGTAACCTATCTGGTATCCTCCAGCTTTATGGTAAAGAAATATGTTCGTCCCGCTCTTGTGGGCATACTGATCGTTCTTGCAGGACTGGCCTTTATGGTCTATAAGAGCACCGGTGATGCAGCAACCACCTTCATGACCATTTTCGATCATCCTGTGATCAACTTTATCCCCGTGATCGGATGGACCCGTGCGATCCTGGCCTGCACCTTAAAGCATCAGTATCTTATGGCAGGTGTGTTCCTGCTCCTTTCAGTAGTGACCATCGTGGGTCTGATCATCCTGATCTATCGCTTCAAGGCAGACTTTTATGAGGATGCTTTCGACTACGCAGAAAAGCTCTTCAAGCAGGTAAAGGCAGCGGAAGAACCCAAGGCCGTTGTAACCCGCGAAAAGAACCGCAGCAAGCTTCACAACAGAAACAAGACCTTAAAGCACGGCCAGGGCGCCAATGTATTCTTCTTCAAGGCTCTGTATCTTCGCGGACGGAGTGCTCTGTTCGGAATCTTCAGCCTGAAGATGCTGACCCTCCTGGTTGTCATCGGAACCGCAGCATACTTCATGGCTTCCCACAATACTCTGGCTCTGCTTGCTTACATTGTAGGAACCGTAGTAGTTGAGACCGTTGCCGGCTTTGCAAATCCTCTGGCAATGGATATGGACCGTCATATCATCCATCTGTGTCCCGAATCGGAATTCTCCAAGCTGTTATACAGCCTTCTGGGAAATACCCTTTCCACACTGATCGATGTCCTTCCCGGTATGATCCTGGGAGCCATCCTGATCAAGGCAAATGTCTGGATGATCCTCTGTGCACTTCTCATCACCATCGGCATGAGCGTCTATGCAAGTGCCACTGCCGTTCTGATGGATTCTCTGATCCCCGAAAACATGATGGAGCAGATCAAGAGCACACTTTCCGTAGTTCTGAAGATGCTTCCCATCATGCCTGTGATCGTTACCATCACCGTTGTATTCATCGCATCGGAAAATGTGATCCTGACAGCGATCGTTGCTTCCATTGAGATCATCGTGATCGGTATCCTTCTGGTATTACTTGCTTCCTATCGTCTGGGACGGAAGTGATCCAAGGCATAACAGGAGATCCAAGAGATAAAAAAGAGATCTCTCCCCGAAACCGGAGAGAGATCTCACGAAATAAAAGACAAAAAAGAAACCGTTAAGCGCTGGGTGCCCGGTACCCATTCGTTTAACGGTTTTTTGTTATGCGGTTATGCTTTCGGGATCATTTTTCTCTTTCTGTTCCGGTGCTTTCCGAACGGGATCTGCACCGAAGATCCGTACGCGGTGAGGAGTCAGAGCCAGATGCAGGATGAAACCTAAGATCCCGCAGGAGATGATCTCTCCGATACATACGGTCACAGTGAAGAAAAGATAGGATCCTTCAAGATGATATACATCGCTCAAGGCAATGAGTACAGGCGGAATGATCAATGTGTTGGCAACAATAGGGGGAATGGCACCGAGAATTCTCAATGCACTCATCGGGATACGTTTTTCCAGTTTTCTTCCGATGTACCAGGTACAAACGGCACCGATCAGGGTGGCAGAAGATCCGCAGACAATATCCAGGATATGACATCCGGTGGCAGTGTTGGAAATGATACAGCCTAAAAACAGGCCGGGGATGGCTGCCGGCGTAAACAGCGGCAGAATGGTCAGGGCTTCGGAAAAACGGACCTGGATCGCATAATTGGCCAGTCCGAGAGCGTTTGCCACGAGGGTCAGCACCACATAAAGTGCGGCGATCATGGCGCCCTGTACCACAAACAGTACTTTCTTATTCATTTTTGATTCTCCTTAGTTTTGTTTATCGTGAGGATGGTTTCGAACTCACGTGTCCGTACAAAAAGGGAAGTGCCTTACCCCGGGCGGGAAGGGATGTTCCTTGATGTGGGCGGACTGTTGTGATATTATAATGAACAGGATCGTAAAAGTCAAGGGACTATTGAATCATCGGAAGGCAGGAAGAAACTCATGCAGGAACATTCAGGACAAAGAAAATCCTCAGGACAAAGAAAATCCTCAGGACAAAGAAAATCTCAGGAGAAAGGGCAGTCTTCGGGGCTCAGAAAAAAGAAGACGGATCCCGAAACGATGTTCTGCCCCTACGAGAACTCCTGCGGCGGATGTACGAGGGATTATTCGGATCTTCCCTATGAGGCTCAGCTTCAGAAGAAAGAGCAGCTGGTGCGGGATCTGATCGGACACCTGACAACAGTTCAACCGATTACTGGTATGGAGCAGCCTCTTCATTACCGGAACAAGGTTCATGCCGTTTTCGCCCGGAAGAAGGGCCGGATCATCTCCGGAATCTATCAGGAGGGAACCCATAAGGTGGTGGATGTGGAAGACTGCCACATCGAGGATGAGATCTCTTCCCGGATCATCGCGGATATCCGTGATCTGGCAGAGTCCTTTAAGATTCGGATCTTTGATGAAGACAGCGGTCAGGGCCTTCTGCGCCATGTGTTGATCCGCCGGGCTTTTGCCACCGGTGAAGTGATGGTGGTTTTGGTGGCTGCCTCATTTTCATTTCCCTCTGTAAACAATTTTGTCAAGGCTCTGAGAACGCTTCATCCGGAGATCACCACCATTGTCTTAAACCAAAACAGGAAGAAGACCAGCATGGTCCTGGGAGATCAGGAGAGAGTGCTGTACGGGAAGGGTTACATTACGGATATCCTCTGCGGTAAGAAGTTTCGGATTTCTTCGAAGTCCTTCTATCAGGTGAACCCGGTTCAGACCGAACGGCTTTACGGAAAGGCTATTGAACTGGCCGGTCTTACCGGAGAAGAAACCGTCCTCGATGCCTATTGCGGGATCGGAACCATTGGCCTGACCGCTTCCGAAAAGTGTAAAAGCCTGACCGGCGTGGAACTGAATCCTGACGCCGTGAAGGATGCCATCTTCAACAGCAGGGAAAATGGCGTCGCAAATGCCCGATTTTATGCGGAGGACGCCGGAGAATTTTTAGAGCGGTTATCAAGGCAGGAGCAGACTCCCGAGGTGATCTTCATGGATCCGCCCCGCAGCGGCAGCAGTCGAAAATTCCTGGATTCCCTTGTCCGAACTGCACCGAAGAAGGTGGTCTACATCTCCTGCAATCCCGAGACTCTGGCCCGGGATCTTGATTATCTGTCTCATCAGGGATTTCGGATTTTGGAGGCATGGCCCCTTGATATGTTTCCTTATACGGGGCATGTCGAAGTCGTGAGCCTTTTGCGGAATGAGCAACACCCGGGAGAGAACAATCACGCTTGATGTCGAGATGGAAGATTACCATAGGATCATGAACGAAGGGAGATAAGATTTATGATCTTTGTATGGCCGGGCGGTTTTGTGACATGATAGGCCTGACTAATATTGAAAAGGTGATTATTCAATGTTGATTAAGTCGCGAAAAGGTGCTAGAATGATACTAGTGGCGAAAAGGTGCAAATATTGCAATATACAAAACTTGAAAAAGTGATATATTTCAATGGGATTAATTTTGAAAAGGTGCAATTAATGAGAAGAAAAATATTGGATAAGATGCTCAAATGGAAAGAAGGCAGCGCCGGAAAAACTGCGCTGCTGATCGATGGCGCCAGGCGGGTCGGAAAGAGCTATATTGCAGAAGAATTTGCAAAAGAGAATTATAAATCTTATATTCTGATTGATTTTAACAGAGCCGGTGATG
>JAGACB010000039.1 GCA_017614345.1 Lachnospiraceae bacterium | reverse complement strand
GCGGTATTGGAAAAGCAGTCCGCCCGCTGCATCGACGACCCCTTCCGCCGTATGTACTTCGAAGAACTGCCCGCAGGTGCTGTCAGCGGACGTACCCGCGCCATGCTGAAAATCGAGGACGGCTGCGTGAATTTCTGCACCTACTGCATCATTCCCTATACCAGAGGGCGGATCCGCAGCCGGCAGACAGAGGACATCCTTTCCGAGGTAAGGGACCTGGCGGAAAGCGGAATCCGGGAAGTGGTGCTGACGGGGATCCATATCAGCTCCTACGGCATGGAATGGGAGACTGACAACGAAGCAAAGAAACATTTTTCCGACGGAAAGTATCTGTTGGAGCTCCTTCGGGCGCTGGATGAGATCCCGGGGATCACACGGATCCGAACCGGTTCCTTTGAGCCGAGAGTCATTACTCCGGCGTTTGTGGAGGGCTTGAAGGGGATCAAAAAGCTGTGTCCCCATTTCCATCTGTCCATGCAGAGCGGATCGGATGCGGTCTTAAAGCGGATGAACCGCCATTATGATACGACGGAGTATGAGGCAGGCTGCAAGCTGCTTCGGCAGGCCTTTCCGGATGTGGCTCTGACCACGGATGTGATCGTGGGCTTCCCCGGGGAGACGGAGCAGGAGTTTGCCGAGACCGTGGAATTCTGCAAGCGCATCGGCTTTTACGAGATGCATGTATTCCAGTATTCACGCCGGGCGGGAACCGTGGCGGATAAGATGCCGGATCAGGTTCCGGAGCCGGTCAAAAAGGAGCGGAGCGAGGTTCTGCTTGACCTGACAGCCGTCTCTTCCGGGGATTACCGGGCCCGTCTTCTGGAAAGCGGCAATGCGGAAGAACTTCTTTTGGAACACCCTCAGGTGATCGACGGAAAGGAATATCTGACCGGGTACGATAAGCATTATGTGCGGATGGCGCTTCCCGTGAGAGAAGGTATTTGCCCCGGAACGGCGGTAAAGGTAAGGCCTGTCTCCTTTGTGTCCCAAGAGCGGGATTGCCTGTTCGTGGAAGAAGTACTTGCCGACTCGGGGAAAATGGTTTAAAATATATTAGTTAAAGGCTGTCAAAAAGCCAAAAAGGATGATGAGTAAGAAGTAATATCCGCAAAGGCATTTTTCACGGGAAAAGATGTGAGGCGCGGAGCAGGAGGAGGAACTCTATGGAACAGAACAACGGAACACAGCTCATTAACATCTCCGGCGAGACCCAGGTGGAGGTTGCGGAGGTTCTGCGTTCAGTGTATCAGTCTTTGAAGAGCAAGGGCTACAACCCCATCAGCCAGATCGTGGGCTATGTGATCAGCGGTGATCCGACCTATATCACCAGCTTTAATTCCGCGAGAAGCCTGATCATGAAGGTGGAGCGTGATGAGATCATCGAAGAACTGATGAAGAATTACATCGAGACCAAGCTCGAGGGCGGGGAAAATGTACCCGCTAAGGAGGAAGAGCGTTGAAACTGATCGCTCTGGATTACGGCTCAAAGACCGTCGGCGTTGCGCAGGCGGATGAACTGGGCCTGCTTGCGTCTCCCTTAGAGACGATCTTTCGAAAAGAAGAGGGGAAACTCCGGAAGACCTATGCGCGGATCGAGGAGATCTGTAAAGAGACAGGGGCCGGCGGGGTTGTTGTCGGTCTGCCCGTAAACATGGACGGAAGCGAAAGCGCGCGTGCGGGAATGGCACGGGAATTCGCATCGGCCGTGGAGAGGCGTACCGGCCTTAAGGTCGTGCTGTGGGACGAGAGACTGACCACGGTGGAAGCCGAGGAGATCCTGCGTGAAAAGGGGATCCCCCGTCAGGACTTCAAGAAGACCATAGATGCAGTGGCAGCGGCCATTATCCTGCAGGACTATCTGGACAACGGGTTAAACAGAGAGTCTGAAAAAACGGAATAAGCTTCGTACCGGAACAGTGGTACAGAAGGTTGTATTATTGAATAGAAAAGGGAAATAAGATCATGACAGATGAAACACAGATGATCACTCTCCTCTCCGAAGACGGCGAGGACGTACAGGTGGAAGTCATTGAAACAACCAAGATCGCCGGCGTGAATTACCTTCTCGTGGCAGATGAAAATGACGACGCTTATATTCTGAAGGATACCGCACCGGAAGACAGTGCGGAGGCTTCTTATGAGATCGTTGAGGATGAGAATGAGCAGAAGTATGTGATGGCCATCTTCACAGAGCTTCTGGAGGATATCGATCTCGTTTGATCATAATATCATCGAATGGTTGCGGATCGCGGATCCGCAACAGTATTAACTTGAATTTAAAATTGGACTTATATAATTACGTTTTTATAGGAATAGTTTGTCTCACCATGTTGCAGGACTGAAGCCCTGCAACATAATGAGCCAAACGGTATGCGTCGATTAAGCCCTGCTTAATCGACGATTGTTGCAGATTTGGATCAGGTCTTTTACCTGCGATTTGCTTACAACAAATCTGCAACTGTAAAGGAGGTGCTCATTTTTTTGAAGAAAAAGAAAGGCGGCCTGGCGGTGAGGATCATTCCTCTCGGTGGGCTTGAACAGATTGGAATGAATATGACGGTCTTCGAGTACGGCGACTCGATGATCATCGTGGATTGCGGACTGGCATTTCCCTCGGAAGAAATGCCCGGAATCGATCTGGTCATTCCGGATATCACTTATGTAAAGCAGAACGAAAAGCGGCTGAAGGGAATCTTCATCACCCACGGACATGAGGACCATATCGGTGCTCTGCCCTACGTGCTGACCCAGCTTTCCGTTCCGGTTACGGTTTATGCGACGCTTCTGACTGTCGGGATCGTGGAAAAGAAATTTGAGGAGCATCCCGTAGGACCCAACGTGGAAATGAAGGTGGTCTGCTACGGCGATACCATCAAGGCGGGAGATTTTTCCGTGGAGTTCATCCGAACCAACCACAGTATCTCCGATTCGGCGGCACTTGCCATCTTTTCCCCTGCCGGCGTGATCGTACATACCGGCGACTTTAAGATCGACTACACCCCGGTCTTCGGTGATACCGCAGACCTTCAGAGATTTGCAGAGCTGGGTTCCCAGGGTGTTCTGGCCATGCTCTGTGACAGTACCAACGCGGTACGCCCCGGCTTTACCAGTTCCGAGCGGACTGTGGGCCGGACCTTAGATGCCCTGTTCTCGGAAAACAGGGATCACAGGATCATTGTTGCCACCTTTGCATCCAACGTGGATCGTGTCCAGCAGATCATCAACAGTGCTCACCGGTACGGAAGAAGAGTTGCGGTGGAAGGCCGCAGCATGGTGAACATCATAGGCACTGCCATTGAACTGGGACGCATCAGCATTCCCGAGGGCGTTCTGGTGGATCTCGACGCACTGAAGAATTATCCCGAAAATCAGACCGTGATCATTACCACCGGCAGCCAGGGCGAGTCCATGGCGGCCCTTTCCCGGATGGCTGCATCCAGCCACAAGAAGGTAACCATCCTTCCCGGAGACGTGGTGATCATCAGTGCCACCCCCATCCCGGGAAATGAAAAAGCAGTATACAAGGTTATCAACGAACTGAGCAGAAAGGGTGCCAAGGTCATTTTCCAGGATACCCATGTATCCGGCCATGCCTGCCAGGAGGAGATCAAGCTGATGTACTCCCTGGTGCGCCCCAAGTTTGCTCTTCCCGTTCACGGCGAGTACCGGCATCTCATGGCTCAGGCAGCCATTGTGGAAGCCCTGGGTATCCCAAAGGAAAATATTCCCATCATGTCCTGCGGTGACGTTCTGGAACTGACTCAGGAGAGTGCCAAGATCGTGAACAAAGTCACTCACGGAGCCGTTCTGGTTGACGGTCTGGGCGTGGGAGATGTCGGAAACATTGTCCTCAGAGAACGTCAGAACCTGGCCCTTGACGGCATCATTGTAGTCGTCATGACACTTGAGAAGGAGACCAATGCTCTTCTTGCAGGCCCCGACATGATCTCCCGCGGCTTTGTCTACATCCGCGACTCCGAGAACTATCTGGACGAGATCCAGGAGGTTCTGGACGATGCCGTTTACGAGTGCATGGAACAGAAGAAGATGGACTGGAGCCATCTGAAGAATACCATCCGCGACCGCATGAGCGATTACATCTGGAAAACCATGCGCCGCAGCCCGATGATACTACCGATTATTATGGAAGTGGAGTAAGTTGCTGATAGCGAAGCTATCTGCAACAATCGTTGATTAAGCAAGGCTTAATCAACGCAATCTGTTTGGCTCGTTTTAGCGAGACAAACTATTCCTATTAAGGAGTAAAGATGAAACCACAGAAAAAGAAGTCCCAGGAAGGTGCAGGAACCAAAAAGGCTGCGCCCAAAAAGGATGTGTCTCAAAAGGAGGCGTCCAAAAAGGATGCTTCCCAAAAGGATGCGCCTAAAAAGAAAAAGAAAGCCCGCTTGGACTATCGCCTTGCGGCGCAGAATACTATCTCCATGTCCCTCCGGGTACTTCTGGTCTGTGTGATCATCATGATCTTTTATGTGGGCATCAACCGGGCCTATGAGATCGGATACCTGGTCTTCTCCGAGAGCAGAGTTTCCCCCAAGGGAACGGGAGTGGGCGTTACCTTCACCATTGTGGAAGGTCAGAGTGCCTATGCCGTGGGCAAGAGCCTGAAGGAGAAATCCCTCATCGAGGATCCCATTGCATTCTATCTGCAGAGCGAGATCTACGAGGCTGAGATCCGGCCGGGAACCTATGAGATCTCCTCGGACATGACCTCCAAGGAAATGCTGGATCTGTTCAGCACCGAAAAGGCAGAACCGACCCCTACCCCCACCCCCTCCGGAGCCCAGAACCCTGCCCTTCCGGCCCAGGGACAGGAATAGTTGCAGATGGCGAAGACCTGCAACAATCGTCGATTAAGCGAAGCAAGAAAGGTTTTATTATGGACGAAGAACGGATCACTGCATTTATCCGGTCGCTGTGTCCTCCGGAAAGCGAGCTGCTCTCGAAGATCCGGAAGGAAGCACTGGAAAATGATGTTCCCATCATCCGGCCGGAAACGGCGTCTCTCCTTCGGTTTCTGATGAAGGAGAGGAAGCCTGCGAGGATCCTGGAGGTCGGATGTGCCACCGGATATTCCTCCCTGGTCATGTATGAGACCCTGGAAGGCAAATGCAGTATCACCACCATAGAAAAATACGAGAAGAGGATTCCCGTGGCCCGGGCGAATTTCGAAATCGCAAACGCTCATGGGATCACGCTCCTGGCAGAGGATGCAACGGATGCCCTGACAAGGCTTACGGAAGAGAAGGCAACATTTGACATGGTCTTCATGGACGCAGCCAAGGCCCAGTACATTCTCTGGCTCCCTCTGATCAAAGAACTCCTGGTGCCCGGCGGACTTCTGATGTCCGACAACGTGCTTCAGGACGGAGATGTGATGGAGTCCCGGTTTGTGGTGACCAGACGGAACCGTACCATCCACGCAAGGATGAGGGAGTATCTGTTTGCCCTGACCCATGACGAAGAGCTGACCACCACCATTCTCCCGGTGGGAGACGGTGTGGCCCTCAGTATCAAGAAGGAACCCGGAAGGGCGGAGTGAATCATATGAAAAGAAAAACGGAATTACTGATCCCCGCCTCTTCTCCGGAGGTACTGAAGACTGCGGTCCGCTATGGTGCGGATGCGGTTTATATCGGCGGGGAAGCCTTCAGCCTCAGGGCCAAGGCTCAGAATTTTACCATCCCCGAAATGAAAGAGTGTGTTGCCTTTGCCCATGAGAGAGGTGTAAGGGTCTACGTGACCGCCAATATTCTGGCGCACAATGCGGATCTTCCTCAGGCAGAGGCTTATTTTTCCGAACTGAGAGATGAAAAGGTGGGCATGGATGCCCTGATCATCTCGGATCCGGCCCTCTTCATGCTGGCCAAAAAAATCCTGCCTGAGGTGGAGCTTCACGTCAGCACCCAGGCAAATAATGTCAACTACGGGACCTTCCTGTTCTGGCATTCCATGGGCGCAAAGCGTGTGGTGACGGGCCGTGAGCTCTCCCTTGAGGAGATCCGGGAGATCCGGGCCCACATTCCGGATGAGATGGAGATCGAGACCTTTATCCACGGCGCCATGTGCATTTCCTATTCGGGAAGATGCCTACTCAGCAATTTCATGACCGGCAGAGATGCCAATCAGGGTGCCTGCACCCATCCCTGCCGCTGGAAGTACTCCGTGATGGAGGAGACCAGACCGGGAGAATATTATCCCGTGCTTGAGACGGAACGGGGAACCTTCCTCTTCAATTCGAAGGACCTGAACATGATCGAGCACATCCCGGAGCTGATCGATGCCGGCATCGACAGCTTCAAGATCGAAGGCCGCATGAAGACGGCACTTTACGTGGCTACCGTGGCAAGAACCTACCGCATGGCCATTGACGATTACAACAGGGATCCGGAGCTTTACAAAAGCCGCCTGGATTTTTACAAGACCGAAATAGGAAAATGTACCTACCGCGAATTCACCACGGGCTTCTTTTTCGGCAAGCCCGGGAGCGATGCCCAGATCTATGATTCCAACACTTACGTGAAGAATTACATTTACCTGGGAACCACGGAGCGGACGGGAGCGGATATCCCCGAAGGCTATTTTGCTCTGGAGCAGAAAAATAAATTCTCCGTGGGAGAAGAGATCGAGATCATGGGACGGGACGGAACCGACCGCCTTGTCACGGTAGAATCCATTTTAAATGAAGCCGGTGAGGCTCAGGAAAGCGCGCCTCATCCCAAACAGAGACTGTTTGTGAAACTGTCGGAGATGCCGGAGGATCAGGAGATTCTGAGAAAACCGGCTGAATAGTTGCAAACTATTCCTTTGATTACGTTGCCACAGTATTGGAGAACCGTATGTATATTGTCCTGGGGATCCTGGGGGTCCTGTTCATTGCATATTATATCGTGATCCAGATCTATGCAGGGGCTTTTCTGTCCTTCAGCTGGTTCTGGCTGGTGCTGGGGATCCTCTGCATTGTGTTTGCGGTCCTCCTCAGGCTGGAGCTGGTGTATCCTGCGTGGAAGAGGTCCCTTCTGTGGGTGAAGGTCTGCATTACCACCACCTGCGCTGCGGGCCTTGTGATCTTCCTGATCACGGAGGGGCTCATTGTGGCGGAGATCTTTGATCCGCCCAGAAGGAATCTGGATTATATTGTGGTCCTGGGGGCCAAAATGACCGGAAACCAGGCGACTCCCGTGATGGAGCATTGTGTGGATGCTGCCGCCCGTTATCTGGAACAGAATCCGGACACCCGGATCGTGGTCACCGGAAACCGCAGTGCGGATCATCCGGACATTACCCAGGCTGACCTTTTGAAGGATCGTCTGGTGGAGCTGGGAGTTGAGGAAGATCGGATCATCCTGGAGCCGGATTCCATTAATCTGAACCAGAATCTCTTCTACAGCTACAAGCTGATCGGAAGGGAATGGGAAGGTGACGGAGACCCTTCTGTGGGTGTAGTCACCATGAACTTCAACTGCTTCCGCGCCAGAGCCTTTGCGGCAAAGGAAGGCTATCAGGTGGAGACCATTCCTTCCTCCGCAGATTACCTGCTGATGCTCCACAACGGAACCAAAGAGTTTTTCGCCGTGATCCGGGATAAACTTTTCGGGATCATATAGTTGAAGGGCGAAGACCTTCAACAATCGTCGATTAAGCGGAAGCTTAATCGACGCTACCCGTTTGACTCGCTTTGCGAGTCAAACTATTCCTTAGTAATAAAAATTGAGGTATATCTATGAATCTGACCGGTCTTACGGCCTATGAACTGTTGAAAACAGAAGAATTAAAAGAGATCCAGACCACAGGCTATATCCTGCGGCATAAAAAGAGCGGTGCCCGGGTGGTGCTGATGGAGTGCGATGATGAGAACAAGGTCTTCCAGATCGGTTTCTGCACCGCACCCTTAGATCACACCGGTGCGGCTCATATCAATGAACACTGCGTACTCTGCGGCTCGGAGCTGTTTCCTGCAAAGGATCCCTTTGTGGAACTGGCCAAGGGCTCTATGAATACATTCTTAAACGCCATCACCTTCCCGGACAAGACCATGTATCCCATCGCCAGCTGTAACGATCAGGATTTCCGGAATCTGATGGCGGTCTATATGGATGCGGTTTTCCGCCCCAACATCTACAAAAATGAGAAGATCTTCCGTCAGGAGGGCTGGCACTACGAGGTTTCCGAGGAGGGCGAGCTGTCCATCAACGGCGTTGTTTACAACGAGATGAAGGGTTCATTTTCCTCTCCGGATACGGTGATCGATACCGAGACCAGAAAGCTTCTGTTCCCGGATACGCCCTACGCCTTTGTTTCCGGCGGAGATCCCGAGTATATCCCGGAGCTGAGCTACGAGAGCTTCCTGGATTTCCATCGCAAATACTATCATCCCTCCAACAGTTACATTTACCTGTACGGGAAAATGGACTTCGAAGAGCGTCTTTCCTGGATGGATGAGCATTATCTGAAGAATTACGAAGAGACGGACTTTTCCGGTGCCAAACTGATCACGCTGCAGAAGCCCTTTGAGGCACCCATCGACCGGACTGTCTACTACAGCATCACTCCGGAGGAGGAAGAGGAGAATTCCGCCATCCTGACCTGGAATGTGTGCCTGGGCGTGCCGAAGGACACCAAGGAAAATGAAGCCATGAAGATCCTGGATTATATCCTGATCTCCTCAGTGGGCGCCGTTCTGCCGGATGTGATGGCAGAGCACGGCATCGGCTCTGAGGTGGAAGGCGGGTATGACACGGACCTGAGGCAGGCCATCTTTTCCGTTGTGGCCAGGGATGCGGAGCCTTCTCAGAAGGAAGAATTCCTGAGCCTGATCCGGGAGAGCATTCAGAAGCTGGTGGAAGAGGGACTCAACAAAAAGAGCCTTCTGGCAGCCATTACCAAGGCCGAGTTCCGTGTGAAGGAAGGCAACTACGGCAGATATCCCAAGGGCCTCATCTTAGGCCTCGATATGATGGATACCTGGATGTACGATGACCTGGCCCCCTTTGTCCGGATGACCCGGGAGCCTGTGTTTGCAGAGCTTCGTAAGGATGTGGAAGAGGGCACCGGCTACTTTGAAAAGCTTCTGGCGGAAAAACTTCTGGACAATCCTCACGCCGTGATCCTGACGGCCCTTCCCAAGGTGGGACTCACCGAGGAGCGGGAGCAGAAGGTAAAGGAAAAACTGGCAGCCTTTAAGGCCACCCTTTCCGAGGAAGACCTGGCCCGCATTGCAAGAGAAGAGAAGGAATTAAAGGAATATCAGCAGGCACCCACTCCAAAAGAGGATCTGGAGAAGATCCCCATGATCCACGTCAGTGATATCAAAAAGGAGACGGAGCAGTACTTTATCAAGGACCGGATGCTGACCTTGGACGACGGAAGAGAGATCCGTCTCCTCAGTCAGGAGCAGTTTACCTCCGGGATCCTTTATGCCACCGCCCGTTTTGAGGTGAACCGGATCCCCTTTGAGGATTTCGGCTATCTGTCCCTTTATCAGAACATGATCGAGATGGTGGACAGCCCCAACTATTCCTACAAGGATTTTCCGGATGAACTGAACATCCACACCGGAGGCTTTACCTCCTCTCTGGTACATACCACCTATCAGGAGGGGCAGGTTCGCACCGAACTCTGCTATGCCTTCAAGTGCTTCTGTTCCGAGATCCCTCACGCCCTCCGCCTGATGCGGGAGCAGATGAGCGGCCTGGACTTTGCCAACTACAAGCGCATGCATGATGTCATGCTGGAGATCAAGTCCTCCATGGAGCAGGCCTTCCTTTCCTCCGGTGAGCGCCTGGCGTTAGATACCGCCCAGAGTGCTTTTCTGGAAGAAAAATACCGCTCCGACCTGACGGGCCGCATGAGCTTTTATGAGTTCCTTTGCGATCTCTTAAATCACTTCGAGGAAAAGAAGGAAGAGATCCGGGCGAAACTTACGGAAATGGAGGCAAATGTCTATTTCACGGACTCTCTCATGGTCACCTGCTCTGCGGATGCAGAGGGGCTCGCGGCCTTTGAAGAGGAACTGAAGAAGAGCCTCATTTTCCTGCCGGAACATGGCAGACCCTTTGCAGACCTGACCTGGAAGAAGCCGGAGAAACCGCAGAATACTGCCTTTGTTTCCGCGGCTCAGGTGAATTTCACCGCCCAGGCCGGAAACTTCCTGCAGGCGGGCTTCCCTTACCACGGAGCCATGCGTGTACTGGCCATGATCTTAAGCTACGATTATTTCTGGAACCGGGTCCGGATCCTGGGAGGCGCCTACGACTCCGCCGGCTATCTCCTTCGGGACGGTACGGCCTGCTTTACCTCCTACCGGGATCCCCAGGTTCGCAAGACCTTTGAGATCTATCGTTCCATCCCCGATTTCATCGGCTCCTTCGAGACCGATGACCGGGAACTGGAGAAAAATATCATCGGCACCATCTCGATCCTGGATCAGCCCAAGAACCCCTCCGCCAAGGCCGGAACGGGCTTCGGCCTGTACCTTCGCGGCGTGACCGAGGCTGACCGCCAGCTGGAGCGGGACCAGATCCTCTCCTGCACTCAGGAGGACATCCGGGCCTTAAAGGACGCCGTTGCCGCAGTCATTGCCCAGAACAACATCTCCGTTGTGGGCAATGCCGGAATGATCCGCGAAGCGGGCGACCTCTTCGACACCGTCCGCCCCCTTCTCAAAAAGTAAATGTGTTTTTGGGGACGGTTCCAAAAAACACGTTTTTGTGTATTTGGGGACGGTTCTGAAAAACACATTTGAAAAATGTGTAAATGGGGACGGTTCTGAAAAACACATTTGTGTATTTTGGGACGAGTCATTTGCAGGCCAAAGACCTGCAACACAAACACATTTGAAACCGTATCGGAAAAATGGTTGCGATGGCAACAGAAAAGGAAAATATGGAATTCGAAACAAAATCCGGATATGCAGTGATGCTGGGACGCCCCAATGTGGGAAAATCAACCCTGATGAACCACCTGATCGGGCAGAAGATCGCCATCACTTCCCACAAACCCCAGACCACGAGAAACAGGATCCTGACGGTCTATACGGATGACCGGGGACAGGTGATCTTCCTGGACACCCCCGGTGTTCAGAAGGCCAAGAACAAGCTGGGAGAATTCATGGCAGATGTTACGGACCGCACCTTAGGGGAAGCGGACGTGGTCATGTTCCTGGTGGAGCCCTCAGCCAACATCGGCCCCAACGATCAGAAGATCGCCGAGCGCCTGAAGGGTCTTTCAGGCAAGCGCAAGGTGATCCTGGTGATCAACAAGGCGGACACCGTGGACAGTGAGCTGATTAAAAAGACCGTAAAGGCCTGGGAAGAGATGGAAGTGACGGAGCACATCGTGACCGTCAGTGCCCTGAAGGATCAGAACACCAAGGCGTTAATGGACAAGATCTTCGAGCTTCTCCCCTACGGCCCTCTCTACTATGATGAGGACACCGTGACGGAAGAGCCCATGAGAGATATAGCCGCAGAGATGATCCGCGAAAAGGCCCTCCGGCTTCTCAGAGATGAGATCCCCCACGGCATTGCGGTGGAGATCATCAAGATGCGGACCAGACCCGACGGCTGCATCATGGATATCGAGGCAAATGTGATCTGCGAGCGGGAATCCCACAAGGGCATGATCATCGGAAAGGGCGGCAGCATGCTGAAGAAGATCGGAAGCGCAGCCCGCACGGAGATCGAGGAAATGACCGAGTGTCAGGTGAATCTGCAGCTCTTTGTAAAGGTCCGGAAGGAATGGCGGGACGATGATGCCATCTTAAAGGGACTGGGATATAAAAAATAAAAAAGGAAATTGTTTGACTGCAAAGCAGTCAAACCGGTGATAACGCATGGCGTTATCGCCGATTGTTGCAGATCAAGGATCTGCAACTAAGAAAGGAGGGCACATGAGCGAAGCGGTAGAAGTGAAAGGCATGGTTCTTTCCGCACTTCCCTACCGGGAATATGACAAGCGGATCACCCTCCTGACCTGCGAAAGAGGCAAGATCACCGTCTTTGCCAACGGTGCCCGAAAGCCCTCCTCCCAGATGGCGGCGGTCACACAGCCCTTCGTCATGGGAACATTTTCTGTGTATCCCGGAAGGGGGACCTACAACCTGAAGGGTTTCACCCCCGGACAGTACTTTGAGGAGATGTCCAGGGACATTGAAAACACGGTTTACGGTTCCTATTTTCTCGAACTGGCATCCTATTACACCAAGGAAAATGAAGACGGAACGCAAACCTTGAACTTACTCTATGTCACCTTTCGGGCCCTTCTTCGTGGGACTCCGGGAAGGGACGGCATCCGAAGGATCTTCGAACTGAGGATGGCCTATGAGAACGGTTTCTTCCCCGGGACCACCATCTGCAGTGCCTGCGGAAAAGCCCTTACGGGACCGGGAGGCGAGGGCGGATACTTCCTTCCCTGGGAGCACGGGATCTACTGCAGATCCTGTATGGAGCGGAGAAAAGAAGAGTATAAGCTCCACCTCAAAGAACAGGGCGGTGTCCATAAACGGGAGATCGAGCTGTCCCCTGCAGTGCTCTCTGCCATGGATTATATCGTCAGAGGAAATCTGAAGGATCTCTATTATCCCGAATACGATCCGGCAGCTCTGGAGAAGATCGGGGAAGTGATGGAGGTCTTCCGGGAATCCCTGGGAAAAACTCATTTCCGCTCCTTGGACGTACTGGATCAGTTGAAGGAATTATCCCTTCCCGGGCGGTAAAGTGACGGACTGCTTCACGATCTGAACCGTAAATAACGGAATCGGTGAACATAAAATAGTTGTTTACAAAACGGGAGAATGAGAGTACAATATTGTAAATTATGCTTTGGGCCGAGTTTTTCGGCTTAGGAGGAGACATTTTATTATGAAAAGCAAGATCATTCTGTCGTCCATGGCGGCGATGACAGTGATGTCGGTGCTGGCAGTCGGGATGCTCACGGGGTGCAAAAACACACCGGGAACCGAGACCGAATCTTCGACGGTGGAGACCACGGAGGAGAAGTTTGAGGACAATTCTTCCGAACAGAGTATCTTTATCTGGAAGAACGGTACCGTGACCGAGACCATCCGGGAGTCATTCCAGTCGGATTACTACACACTCGATGAACTGAAGACCTATGTGGGCACGAGGGTGGATGAGTATACCGGGTCCAATCCCGTGGCAGGAGGTTCTCCTGCAAAGAAGTCCGTGTCCCTTGACAGTCTTGAGATGGACGGAACGGACGTAGTCATGAAGCTGACCTACGCAACCACCTCCGATTATCTGAAATTCAACAAGACCTATCAGAACCTTCCCGAGGATGCGTTCTTAAATACCGGCTCCGTTGACAGCATGAGCCCCGACGGAGGCGTTTCCTTTGTGAAGGCCGGCTCCGGCGAAAAGGTGTCCGCTGATACGGCACTTACCGAGGCGAAGGAAAAGAAGAACAGCTACTGTGTTTCCACCAACATCGTCGGAACCATTTATCTGGAAGGCCGTGTGACCTTCGTATCCGACGGAAACACTGCGGTATCCGCAGACAGCAGATCCGTAGCTTTCACTCCGGTTCCCATCGAAAAGGAAACTCAGGGAACTCTGATCCCTGCCAAGAGCACCGAAGAGGAGACTGAGAAGAAGCCTCTGATCGACTCTGACGGTTCCATCATCATCGAGGATACCGAGGGCGCTGAGGCAGAAGGCTTCACGGAAGCGCCTCAGACGGAAGAATTAACCACGGAAGAGGTTTACGAGACCAGAGCGGATCTTTCCAGATCCATTTCCGAGGAGAAGGTATTCATCTTCTTTAAGTAATACGATCATCAAACAACAAACCACGCGGAAATGATCTGTCTTTTGAAACGGATATCATCATTTTCCTGCGAGAAATAAAGGAGAATTACTGAAATGGCACATACCTGTGAAAAGACCATGGAGAAGATCGTAGCACTGGCCAAGGGCCGGGGCTTCGTATATCCGGGTTCCGAGATCTACGGAGGACTGGCAAATACCTGGGACTACGGTAATCTCGGTGTAGAACTGAAGAACAATGTCAAGAAGGCATGGTGGCAGAAATTCGTCACCGAGAGCCCTTACAATGTGGGCGTGGACTGCGCGATCTTGATGAACTCCCAGACCTGGGTTGCTTCCGGACATCTGGGAAGCTTTTCCGATCCTCTGATGGACTGCCGTGAATGCCACGAGCGTTTCCGTGCGGATAAGGTCATTGAGGACTTTGCGGCTGAGAAGGGCATTACCCTTGACGGCTCCGTTGACGGCTGGTCTCAGGAGAAGATGATGGATTTCATCAAGTCCAATCAGATCCCCTGCCCGAGCTGCGGAAAGCACAACTGGACGGATATCCGCCAGTTCAACCTGATGTTCAAGACCTTCCAGGGTGTCACTGAGGATGCAAAGAGCACCGTATATTTAAGACCTGAGACCGCTCAGGGTATCTTCGTAAACTTCAAGAACGTTCAGAGAACCTCCAGAAAGAAGATCCCCTTCGGTATTGCTCAGATCGGTAAGTCCTTCCGTAACGAGATCACTCCCGGAAACTTCACCTTCCGTACCAGAGAGTTTGAGCAGATGGAGCTGGAGTTCTTCTGCGAGCCGGATACGGATCTGGAGTGGTTCGACTATTGGAGAAGCTACTGCATCAACTGGCTGCAGACACTCGGCATCAAGCCGGATGAGATGCGGACCCGTGATCATGATAAAGAGGAGCTGTCCTTCTACAGCAAGGCTACCACGGATATCGAGTTCCTGTTCCCCTTCGGCTGGGGCGAGCTGTGGGGCATCGCAGACCGTACCAACTACGACTTAGGCCGTCATCAGGAGGTTTCCGGTGAGGATCTGACCTACTTCGATGATGAGAAGAAGACCCGCTACATCCCTTATGTTATCGAGCCTTCCCTGGGTGCTGACCGTGTGACTTTGGCCTTCCTGTGCGCAGCTTACGACGAAGAAGAGCTGGCTGAGGGAGATGTCCGGACCGTACTTCGGTTCCATCCTGCCATTGCACCTGTGAAGATCGGTGTGCTGCCTCTTTCCAAGAAGCTCAATGAAAAGGCAGAGGAGATCTACTTCAAGCTCTGCAAGAAGTACAACTGCGAATTTGACGACCGCGGCAACATCGGTAAGCGTTATCGTCGTCAGGACGAGATCGGTACTCCGTTCTGCGTAACCTACGACTTCGATTCCGAGACCGACAACTGCGTAACCGTTCGTGACCGTGATACCATGGAGCAGGTTCGTGTTCCCATTGATGAGCTGGATGCATATTTTGCAGACAAGTTCACTTTCTGAGTTTTTGATCTCACACGCAGTCATGAAGAACGGCTGCGGGATAAATAAAACCAATAAAAAATTACCGGAGGTAAGTATTATGAAGTTTTTCGTTGACACAGCCAATGTGGATGAGATCCGCAAGGCAAATGACATGGGTATCATCTGTGGCGTAACCACCAATCCTTCCCTGATCGCAAAGAGCGGAAGAGATTTCGGTGAAGTGATCCGTGAGATCACCTCTATCGTAGACGGCCCCATCAGCGGTGAGGTTAAGGCTACTACCGTTGATGCAGAAGGCATGATCCGCGAGGGCAGAGAGATCGCTGCCATTCATCCCAACATGGTTGTTAAGATCCCGATGACCGTTGAAGGTCTGAAGGCTGTTAAGGTTCTTGCTGCAGAAGGCATCAAGACCAACGTAACTCTTGTATTCTCCGCTAACCAGGCTCTGCTTGCAGCAAGAGCAGGAGCTACCTATGTATCTCCTTTCCTCGGCAGACTGGATGATATCTCCCAGCCCGGTATCGACCTCATCGAGACCATCTCCGAGATCTTCTCCCTGCACGGCATCGAGACCGAGATCATCGCAGCAAGTATCAGAAACCCGATCCATGTAACGGATTGTGCTCTTGCAGGTGCTGATATCGCAACCGTTCCTTACGGCGTTCTTGAGCAGATGACCAAGCATCCTCTGACTGATGCAGGTATCGTTAAGTTCCAGGCTGACTACAAGGCAGTTTTCGGTGAATAATGAAAGCCGGATCTGTTTACCGAAAGCCCGGAAAAATGATCCCGGGCAATCAGTGAGCGGAATGCACTATGCGAAAATCTTTGTTCTTTTGAAGTACAAAATGCCCGCAAATCTTGAATTTGTTGAATGAATTCAAAGTGCGTCTTTGAAAATAATAACAGGAATTCAGTCACTGTTTTCTCGCAAAGCGTTGAAAACAGTGACTTTTTCTTTTGTACAAAAATTGCACTGATTGGTTTTTTTGCCGAAAAAGTTTCTTAAGACTTTTGTTAAAAAAACTAGTAAAAAGCACCATATTTTATGGACAAAATTCAATATATTTGATAAAATGGGTAAAGACCGGGGGAAAAAGGTTCTAAAAGTGAAAAAAAATGCTTTCGTAAAATAGCAATTTTTCACAAAAAGCAAGCAATAAGCGCAATACATTTTTTCGGCCCGTGTTTTATAATATCTTACGGTAGAGTTATTAGGGGGTTTCTGCCCCTTAACAACGCTCTTTTTGCTGTCCGGAAATAATTTCCGGAAGGCGGAAAGACTATAGAAATCTTTATTCAGAAAGGGTTTTTTGCTATGTGGATGTGGAAAGAAAGACTGCAGAATCTGATGATCCCCATTATCATCGTAGTGATCATCCTCGGTTATGTGCTGTACTCCAGCTTAACCAACGTGGATAATTACAAGGCGAAGTATGAGGGTGCGGATCTGACCAGTGACGTGGAAGGTACTTCCAGAAAGGGTACTTATGCCCAGTACCTGGAAGATCACGGCGGCGTCTCGGGTCACATGGGATCCGGCAGCGTTGTGCTGACTGCCGATGATCTGGACGAGTCTTCCGTCGGTTGTCGTGTTGTGTCCGGAAAAGAATTTGCGGACGCCGGAAAAGATGCGCCTTTTGACAAGGTGATCGTTTCTTCCGGAAAGAACGGCGGCAGCGCGGTATTTAAGGTAAATGTGGAGAAGGAAGGCTTCTATTATATGAACCTTACCTATTTCCCCACAAAAGAGGTTGACAACGGCGTTGATTCCGAGCCTGAAACAAGCCGCGGGATCGATATCGAGCGTTGCCTCCAGATTTACGGTACCTTCAAGGATGAGGAGACCGGGGAAGTAAGAGAAGATTGGCATACACCTTTCTCCGGTGCAGACGATCTGATCTTCACACGTATCTGGGCTGACAGCAGAGAGATCAAGACAGATAATCAGGGAAATGAGATCCGTCCTTCTCAGACCGAGATCAGCCGTTGGGAAAATTCCTTCTTCAAGGATGATTCCGGCTACATTGTAGAGCCTTATCTGTTCTACCTGAAGGCGGGCGAGAATGATATCCGTCTTGACGTGATCAACGAGCCCTTCGTGATCGGTGAGATCGAGATCACTGCAGATTATGATCTTCCCGCTTATGCAGACTATCACAATAAGTATGCTTCCGAACGTAATGCGGCTCCTGCCGACTTCGTCGGCAAGGTTCAGGGTGAGACTGCGGTTGCAAGATCTTCTGCTTCTCTGTATGAACTGTTTGACCGTTCTTCTTCCGTTACCGAGCCTGCTTCCGTTGCCAAGGTTAAGCTGAACATGATCGGCGGAGACAACTGGCGTATTGCAGGTCAGTGGCTGGAATGGGATATGGAGATCCCCGAGGACGGTTTCTACAACATTTCCATTAAGGCAAGACAGAACTACGAGCGTGGTATGGCATCCGGTCGTTCTCTTCAGATCGACGGTCGTGTTCCGTTCGAAGAAGCCAGCGTTGTTTCCTTTAATTACAACACCAACTGGAAACTGTATACCTTATCCGATGCAGATAATAATCCTTATGAATTCTATATGACCAAGGGAACCCACAAGATCCGTCTTGAAGTTACCATGGGTGAGATGGGAGAACTCCTTCAGGAGATGGAGGATTCCGTCTACAGAATGAACCAGATGTATCGTCGTATCCTGGTGCTGACCGGTGTGGATCCCGACCCTTATCGTGACTATGAGATCGATGAAGTATATCCCGATGTCATGGATGCGATGGCTCTTGAGAGCAAGAGACTTTACAAGATGGTGGATGACGTTGCGGCAGTTACCGGACAGCGCGGTTCCAATATCTCCACGATCCAGTCTCTGGCGATCCAGCTTGAGAAGTTCTGCAAGAAGCCCGAGAAGATCCCGAAGCAGCTTACTTCCTTTAAGGAAAATGTATCCGGTATGGGTACTACCATCCTGAACTTAAGTGAGACCAAGGTCGATATCGACTACATTGTAGTAAGCAGCCCCAACGCAAAGCTTCCGAAGGTAAGTGAGAACGTATTCGTTCGTGCACTTCATGAGCTGAAGTCCTTTGTTGCTTCCTTCTTCAATGATTACAACAACCTGGGTGACGTATACGAAGGCGAAGAGGCGGTTACTGTCTGGATGTTCGCAGGTCGTGACCAGAGTGTGATCCTGAAGACCATCATCGATGAAACCTTTACCCCGAAATACGGTATCAAGGTAAATGTAAAGCTGGTAGATGCAGGTACCCTGCTTCCTGCGGTAGTTGCGGGAACCGGACCTGACGTGGCTCTTTCTGTTCAGCAGAGTGAGCCTGTTAACTTCGCACTTCGAAATGCAGCACTTGACTTAAGACAGTTTGACGATCTTGATGAAGTACTGAGCGAATACAACGAAAGTGCTTACATGCCTTTCATTTATCAGGATGCGACCGGCAAGGTCGGAACCTATGCTCTTCCCGAAACCCAGAACTACCCCGTAATGTTCTATCGTACGGACGTTTTGGAGGAACTGGGTGTTGAGCCTCCCGAGACCTGGGATGATCTGATCTCGATCCTTCCCACCATTCAGACCAACAACCTGAACGTAGGTCTTCCTTCTACCGAGCGTAAGATCAATAACAGTAATGTTCCGGATATGTCCCTGTTCTACTCCATGCTGTTCCAGAACGGCGGCGAGATGTACAACCCGACAGGATCCGCAACTCTGATGGATTCCGAGGAAGGTGTAGCCGGATTCGAAACCCTGACCAAGTTCTTTACACAGTATAAACTGCCCATCGCGTATGACTCCAAGAGCCGTTTCCGTACCGGTGAGCTTCCGATCATCGTCGGTGACTACAGCCTCTTCAATGAGCTGTCCGTATCCGCGCCTGAGATCAAGGGTCTGTGGGACTTCAAGATCATCCCCGGTACCATCCAGAGAGATGAGGACGGAAATCCTCTTCTTGATTCAAAGGGAAATGTAGTTGTGGATCATACCACAACCTCCTGGGGTGTCTGCTCCATGATGCTCCGCGGATGCAAGGATACCGAAAAGGCCTGGACCTTTATGAAGTGGTGGGCATCCTCCGATACCCAGGTTCGTTACGGACGTGAGCTTGAGTCCGTCATGGGTGAGGCTGCAAGATATGCAACAGCAAATACTGAAACCGTTAAGCAGCTCTCCTGGAGTGCTTCCGAACTGGAAGTTCTCGAAACACAGAGAAAGATGCTGAAGGGCGTTCCCGAGGTTGCCGGCGGATACTATACGAACAGACACATTGTCAATGCAGTTCGTAAGGTTCTCAATGAAAATGCCGATCCGAGAGAGACACTTTTGGACTATACAACCACCATCAACGAAGAACTTACCAAGAAACGTAAGGAGTTCAACCTTCCTACCGCTGAAGACTACGAAAAGGGTCTGGCGACAACACAGTGATATGAATCATCTGTCTGCTGCAGCATACCTGCAGCAGACAGAGAAAGAAAAAACAATAAATCGAAAGAGGGAGCGTTATGAGTAGTTTTGCCCAGAAGATAGCAAAGAAAACCAAACGCGATATCGACATCGCTTACAGAAAAGCCATGGCCAGAAAGGTCTGCTATCTGTTCCTGTTACCGTATGCGATTGCGTTTCTTACCTTTAATATCATCCCTGTAGTGATCTCGATCTACTACAGCTTCACGTATTATAACGTTCTGGAGCCTCCGAAGTTCATCGGTCTTCAGAATTATATCAACCTGATCCTTGCGGACGACATTTTCCTGATCGCAGTGAAGAACACCTTCGTGCTGGCGGTCATCACGGGTCCCGTGGGATACATCATGTCATTCCTGTTTGCATGGTTCATCAACGAACTTCCCAGATACATCCGTGCGATTGCCGTGCTTGTGTTCTATGCACCTACCATTGCAGGTAGCGTTTATACTATTTTCGCGATCCTGTTCTCCAGTGATGGAAACGGATGGGTTAACGGTTGGCTTATGGAACTTGGAATCACCCAGGGTCCGATCATGTGGCTTTCCGATCCTTCCATGATGATGAAGGTTATCATTGGTGTCATCCTCTGGATGTCATTGGGTGCCGGATTCCTTTCCTTCGTAGCAGGTCTTCAGGGTGTTGACCGCGCACAGTACGAAGCAGGTTATGTGGACGGTGTCAGCAATCGTTGGCAGGAGCTTTGGTACATCACCCTGCCCAACATGAAGCCCATGCTTCTGTTCGGTGCGGTTATGGCTATTACCCAGTCCTTCGGTGTAGGTGCGGTAACCCAGATGCTCTGCGGTTTCCCCAGTACCGACTATGCAGCACATACCGTTATCAACCACCTGACCGACTTCGGTTCCGTTCGTTTTGATATGGGATATGCATCTGCGATCGCAACACTTCTGTTCCTGGCAATGATCCTCAGTAATAAGCTGGTTCAGTACTTCTTACGTCGTGTAGGAACCTGACGGATCGAAATTGTTTGATTACGAGATTAAGGGAGAATCTTTAATATGGCTAAGATAATTAAAAAAAGACAACCCAACAGATCATTGGTCGGAGACATGTGTGTATATCTGCTTCTGCTCTTTTTCGGATTCGTCATGTTCTTACCGATGGTTTACGTGGTTTCCAACGCGTTCAAACCTCTCGATGAGCTGTTCCGGTTTCCTCCGAAGTTCATTGTAGTTCATCCTACATTTGATAACTTCAAGGATCTGTTCATTATGATGGGCAAATCCACGGTGCCCTTTACCAGATACCTGTTCAACACCGTATTCATTACAGCGGTAGGTACCGTAGGTCACCTTTTCATTGCTTCCCTTGCGGCTTACGTACTTTCAAAGTACGATTTCCCGGGCGGAAACTTATTCTTCTCACTGGTCGTTACGGCGCTGATGTTCTCTCCTGAAGTTCTGAACATCCCCAACTACCTGGTTATGGCAAGACTGCACTGGATCGACAGCTACCTTGCGGTAGTGATCCCTGCATTCGCAATGCCTATGGGTCTCTTCCTGATGAAGCAGTTCATGGAAGGTATCCCCATGGCTCTGATCGAAGCAGCTAAGATCGACGGTGCGAGTGAGTTCCGTGTTTATGTAACGATCATTCTTCCCATGGTAAAGCCCGCGCTTCTGACCGCTATGATCTTTGCGATCCAGCGTCTTTGGAATGAACGTGGTTCTACATTTATCTACTCTGAGCAGCTTAAGACACTTCCTTATGCACTGGGTCAGATCACTGCATCCGGTGTGGCAAGAGCAGGTGTCGGCGGTGCGGTCAGCCTGTTCCTGATGATCGTGCCCATCGGTATCTTCGTGCTTGCACAGAGTAACATCATTGAAACAATGGCAAGTTCCGGTATTAAGGATTGATAGGAGGGATTAGCATGAGAGTCAAAAAGTTAGCAGTATTTGCGATCAGCTCGGTAGTCCTGAGTCTTTCCGTAGGCCAGTTCGCAAGTGCCGAGAGCACCTATTTCACTTACACCTATGATTACTGGGATACCGCACAGGATTCGCCGGATGCTTACGGAGTCAGCTCAAATTATTACGGCGGTGATTTCGGAGTAGAGAACTTCAAATCTCCTCAGAGCCTTTTTGCATACGGTAATGAAATGTATGTCTGCGACACCGGTAATAACCGTATCATGGTCCTGGAATATGTGGACAATAAGCTGGTCTGGAAGCAGACCATTGACGAGTACTTTGATCCCAAGGGTCTGGCTGTAGTTACCAAGGAAGACCTTGCGCTGGAGGCAGAGGCTGAGAAAGCGGAACAGGAATCCGCTTCCGAAGGCGAGACCGGAGAAGAAGGTGAATCCGGCGTAGCTCCTGAAGGCGAGACCGAGACTGAGACCGAAAAGGAAGCAGAGGAAGAAAAGAAAGAAGATAAGGAAGAAGAAAAGGAAGATTCCGAAGAGAAGGATTCCGAGGAAAAGGATGCTGACGCAGAAGAAGGTGAAGGCTCCGAGACAGCGGAAGATAACGGAAAACTTCATTTCTCCAAGCCTTATGACGTTTTTGTAAATGACCAGTATATCTATATTGCAGAGACCGGTCATTACCGGATCCTGATCCTGAACAAGGAGGATCTGACGGTTGATCAGGTCATCAAGAATCCTCAGAAACAGGATGAATCCTTACAGAAGAAAAAGTTTACCGTAAAGAAACTGGTAGTGGATGATACCGGACGTATCTACTGCCTGGCAGAGGGCGTTAACCAGGGGTTGATGTGCTTTGACCCGAAGGGCGATATGGAGAAATACCCCAACGGAAAATTCACGGGCTTCATCGGTGCCAACCGTGTTACCTATACCTTGTGGCAGCGTTTCTGGAAGACCTTTGCCACTCGTGATCAGATCAAGCGAATGATAAACTTCGTTCCTACCGAGTATAACAACATTGCCCTGACCAAGGAAGGCTTCTACATGGTTACGACCGATGTCTTCGATCAGTGGAAGATGCAATCCGGAGATGTATTACCCGTCAGAAAACTGAATGCCATGGGCTCAGATATTCTGATCCGTAACGGTTATACCAACCCCATCGGCGACCTGTCTCCTTACTGGGGCAATGCCGGCGGTTATAACGGAAGCTCCCGTTTCGTTGACTGTGTTGCAATGGAAAACGAAACCTATTACCTGCTTGACCGTATCAGAGGAAGAATCTTCGCTTACGACAGCCAGGGCGATCTGCTTTATGCATTCGGCGGCCCCGGTAATAAGGAAGGTTATATGATGAGTCCCGCAGCTATTGAGGCTATCGGAGATGAGCTCTTTGTCCTGGATTCCCTGAACTGCTCCATTACCTGCTATGCACTGACAGATTACGGCCGTCTCATCAATCAGGCGATCGATACCTATCAGGAAGGTAAGTATGACGAGTCTGCAGAGTACTGGGAGGATGTACAGACTTATAACGGAAACTATGCACTGTCCTACATCGGTATCGGTCGTGCACGTCTTCGTCAGAAGGATTACAAGGGTGCCATGAAGAATTTCAAGGTTGCTTATGACTTTGATAACTATTCCAAGGCATTTAAGCATTTTCGTAAGGAATGGATCGAAAAGAACGTAGCATGGCTCTTCGGTATTGCGATCGTTCTGATGGTCACACCTCTGGCATTCCAGAGGATCCGTAGATTTGTGGAGGAGGTGAATGAAGTAGAATGAAAGAGTGGTTTTTAAATACATTTTCCAAGGAGAATTTCTCCAATCTGTTTAAGACCCTTCGCTATTCCCTTTATGTGATCACCCATCCGCTTGACGGATTCTGGGATCTGAACCACGAAAGAAGAGGATCTGTAGGTGCTGCTACCGTGATCATTCTTATGATGGTACTTACGAACCTGCTCCGGATGCAGTATTCCAGCTTCCTGTTTGTGCATGTTCGTTGGTCCCGTGTGAACCTGGCGATCCAGATCGCAGGTGTCCTTGCTCCGGTTCTGATCGGCGTGGTTGCCAACTGGTCCATCACAACCCTGATGGATGGAAAGGGAACCATGAAGGATATCTACATGGCTGCCGGATATTCCCTGACACCTTATGTTCTGATCAACCTTCCCCTGATCCTGCTCAGTAATGTGATCACCGTGGATGAAGGTTCCTTCTATGAAGTATTTGAGGGGATCGCACTGGTTTGGGTCGGATTGCTGCTTATGTCGGCAATGATGATGATCCACGACTACAGCCTCTTAAAAGCGCTGTTTGCCGCAGTCATCACCGTAGTGGGTATGATGATCAT
This sequence comes from Lachnospiraceae bacterium, assembly GCA_017614345.1. Taxonomy (GTDB): domain Bacteria; phylum Bacillota; class Clostridia; order Lachnospirales; family Lachnospiraceae; genus JAGACB01. The sequence continues at coordinate 5,388 of JAGACB010000039.1, read as the reverse complement.
CGTCTTCCTTATTCTGCTGTTCTTCAGTCTGATCAGTGATGCCATTGCATATTTTGTATCTTTGTATAAGGAACTGAGTTACCGGCTGTATTAACGGAACACAGGAAAGGAGAAAGAGTTATTATGAGAAAGAAATATTTGATCCCTTTGAGCCTTGCCCTGGTTGTTCTGGGCGGCTGTGCGAAGGAAATACAACAGGATCCGTTCGAAAGATACACCTATTCGGCAGATGAAGAAAAGACCGAATGGAAGGTGGAAGCGGGCGGCGCATCTCTTTCCATTGATCCGAATACCACCCGTCTGACTTATACGGATAAGAACGGAACGGTATGGTATTCCATCCCGGAGGAGGATCCTGGCAAAGTAACCGGTTACAATGACGAGGAAGTCAATTCCAACCTGGTTATTGAGTACAGTAACGACGTAGGTAACACCAGGATCTACGGAAGCTATAAGTACAGTGTGGACAGAGGCTTCTATGAGATCGAGCAGGTTGACGGAGATGTTCCCGGCTTTGATATCCACTATACCATCGGTAACATCAAGAGACAGTACAAGTTCCCTCAGATCATGACCGATACGGAGTATGAAGCATGGAAGGAAAAGTTCAACGAGATCGATAAGAGCTACTTCAAAAAGTATATCCGTGAGAACTATGACGAATATTCCTTCGATGATCTTCCTGATTCCTTCGATAAGGATAAGCTCCTGGAGTATGACCCTACCATGAAAGAGCAGGAACTCCATGTCCTGATGGATATCACCAAGGATCATGTCAGAAGCAATATCGAGAGGATCTTTGCAGAAGCCGGCTATACTGAAGCGGATTTTGCAGAATATAAGGAAAAGGTCGGTATCAAGGAAGAAGCACGTACCGCAGAGTTTAACGTTACCCTGCAGGTTCGTCTGGTAGACGGTGACCTTCAGGCTACGGTTCCTTTGGACAGCCTGGAATACTACATCGGCTATTATCCGATCCATCTGGACATCCTTCCCTTCATGGGAGCTGCCGGAATCCAGAACGACGGTTACATGATCGTTCCCGACGGAAGCGGCGCTGTGATCAACTTCAACAACGCCAAGACCGGTCAGTCCCCTTACAACTCCCTGGTTTACGGCTGGGATGATGCTGCAACCAGAACCTTCGTGATCGACGATTCCTCTTCCCCTTATGCTGTATTCGGTATTGTTTATAATGAAGTAAAGGAACAGCCGAAAGCAGAAGTAAAGGAAGAAGCAAAGTCCGATGAGGAGGATGCTGAAACCGAAGACGGCGAGAAGAAGGAAGAAACCAAAGAAGAACCCAAAGAAGAACCCAAGGAAAAGGTATATCAGCCCCATGAGAAGGCAGCTCTCCTCGGTATCGTAACCGACGGACAGTCATTCTCCACGATCGAGGCAGATATTTCCGGAAGAAACGATACAGGTCAGTACAACAACGTATTTGCATCCTTTGATCTGGTTCATTATGCGGATATGGATGTAACCGGACGTTCCGAGCATACCGTTCGTGTGTTTGAGGATAAGATCGCAGAGGGCCAGAAGCTTCAGGTGCTCTACCGTTCCGTACAATCAGACAGTTATGTGGATGTTGCTGCTTCCTATCGTGATTATCTGATGGATACTTATAACCTCAAAAAGCTTGATACAAATGAGGTTCCCGTTCTGATCGAAGCCATCGGTGCGGTGGATACAGTCGATCAGGTAGCCGGTATCCCGACTACAGTAACCCTTCCTCTGACCACCTACAAGGAAGCATCTGAGATCGTAAGCGAACTGAAGGGCAGCGGTCTGGACTTCTCCTTCAAGTACAGCGGATGGTTCAACGGAGGCGTTTCCAATAAGAATGCAGCCAAGGTGAAGCTTGCTTCCGGACTTGGTAATTCCTCTTCCTTAAAGAATATGCTTAAGGAATCCAAAGATCAGGGCGTAGATGTATATCTGGATGCTTACTTCCAGTACATCAACCGTGACAAGCTCATCGACAGCTACTCCGCAAAGCGTGATTCTTCACGTTATATCGGACGTAAGGTTATTTCCAAATATCCTTACAGCCCCATCTGGTTCGGCGAGGATGAGGAAGATGACACCAAGCTGGTTTATCTGGCTAAGCCCGATTACTGGTTAAAGAGTGCTCAGAATTATGCCTCCACCATTGAAAAGTACGGTGCAAACGGCATCGCATACGAGGATCTCGGTTATAAGGTCAGTGCGGATTACAACAGTAAGAAGCCTGTCAGCCGTGAGGAATCCGTACAGATGCAGGCAGATCTGTTCGCTGAGATGAAGGATAAGGATATCAACATCCTCACCAGAGGCGGAAATGATTACACCCTTCCTTATTCGGATCTGATCACGGATGTGTGGACCACTTCCAAGCTCTATAACATTGAAGACTACTCGATCCCGTTCTATGAGATCGCTCTTCACGGTCTGAAGGAATACACCGGTCATTCACTCAATATCAGTAATGACTACCAGAAGAGTGTTCTTTATTGCATCGAGACCGGTGCAGGTCTGAACTACACCGTAATGGCTTCCGAGGTATCCGAACTGAAGGATAGCTCCTACACCAGCTACTACGGAACCGACTATGACCGTTGGAAGGATATCATCGTTTCGGATGTTACACGCATTCAGAACGAACTGGGAAGTACCGCAGGTCAGTTTATCGTGGGTCATAAGATCCTTGCTGACGGTGTCACCCAGACTGAATACGAAAACGGCGTGAAAGTCATCGTCAACTACAGCTTCTTTGATTATGATAAGGATGGCATCAAAGTCGGTGCAAGAGATTATGTTGTGATCGGAGGTGGGAAATAATGGCTAAGAGATCTGGTAAATTAAGAAATCTTCAGCAGGGTAATGCCGTTGCGGGATATCTGTTCATTTCCCCGTTCATTATCGGATTCATCTTCTTTGAGATCTATCCGCTCCTGCAAAGCCTTTATTTGTCCTTTTGTGAAGTAAAGGTAGCAACCGGAGGTTTTGAAACAACCTTCGTCAATATTGCAAACTACAAAAAAGCGTTCACGATCGATGCTTACTTTAACCAGATGCTGGTGGAAGAGCTTCGGAACATGGCCATCAATGTACCTGTAACCCTGATCTTTGCTTTCTTCATTGCATTGCTTCTGAATCAGGAGTTCAAGGGCAGAGGCCTTGTCAGAGCTATCTTCTTCCTGCCGGTTATCCTTTCTTCCGGTGTCATGGTCGGACTGGAGTACAACAACTCCCTTCTGAACGGAATCCAGGACATCATTCGTGAATCCTCCAACTCTACGACAGTCACCTCGACTCTCGAAGAGATCCTGACCGTCAGCGGCGGCGGACTTGGACGTGATGCGTTAAACGTCGTCTTCGATGCCATCAACCGTGTGTATGATATTGCCATGGCTTCCGGTATCCAGATCATCGTATTCCTTTCCGGTCTGCAGACCATTACCACCTCCATGTATGAGGCAGCTAAGATCGAGGGTGCTACTGCATGGGAGACCTTCTGGAAGATCACCTTCCCCATGATCTCCTCCCTGATCCTGGTTAACCTGGTCTACACCGTCATTGACTGCTTCCTGAATTCGAACAGTAATCTGATGAACAAGATCACAACGACTATGTCCCGTGATCTGGATTACGGTTTCAGCTCTGCGATGGCATGGGTTTACATGGTAGTCGTTGTAGCAGTGATCGGTATCCTTTCCTGGATCATCTCCAAGAGAGTTTACTATTATGACTAATCAGAAAGATCAGTGATCGTTAGGAGAATGAATATGAGAAATAAAATGAAAGTAAGAACTTATAAGAATTTCTGGGAAAGAAACAAGAAATCCAACGGTTACCTTCTCAGAAAGACTGCCGGTGACTGGGCTTACCGTCTGATCCGTGCAATTCTGGTATTCGGACTGATCTTCCTGATCGTTCAGCCTCTTCTGAACAAGATCTCCATCAGTTTCATGCTGGAAAAGGACCTGTATGACTCAACCGTTATCTCGATCCCCAAGCATGCAACCCTGGAGAACTACAAGCTGGCTATGGAGCTGATGGACTTTAAGAAAGCTCTTTGGAATTCCGTTTGGGTATCCCTTCTGGTCAGCTTGCTTCAGGTTGCTGCCTGTACACTGGTAGGCTACGGATTCGCTCGTTTTGAGTTCCCGTTAAAGAAGTTATGGTTCGGCGCAGTGATCCTGACCATCGTGATCCCGCCTCAGGTTATCAGCCCCTCTCTGCATCTGCATTTCCGTTTCTTTGATATCTTCGGTATCATCAAACTGATCCGCGGAGAGCCTCTGAACCTGTTAAGCTCCATTACCCCTTACATGATGCTTTGTGCAACCTGCATGGGCTTAAAGAGCGGTCTGTACATCTACATGATCCGTCAGTTCTTCCGCGGCATCCCCAAGGATCTTGAGGAGGCTGCATATGTAGACGGCTGCGGCAAGCTCCGTACCTTCATTCGGATCATGCTTCCCGATGCAAAGCCCATCGTTACTTCCTGCTTCCTGTTTGCATTTGTATGGCAGTGGACAGATTCCTATTACACCGGCCTGTTCATGTCCGGTATGAAGGTTCTTTCCAGATCCTTAAGCGGTGTTGCTACGGTTCTGGAGAAGTACTGGGCAGCGGTATACAACGTAAGACCTACCACCGCATATACCCAGTGTGAGATCGCTACCGGCATGCTTCTTACCCTGCTCCCTCTGTTGCTCCTGTACCTGGTAGCACAGAAGGGCTTCGTAGAGAGCCTCAGCCAGAGTGGTATCAAGATGTGATCCGGATCCTTTCGGATCGAAAAAGCCTCGGATGGTTGTATATTGATGACAATTTCCCGATACTTTGATAAATAATTAACTGAGTTTTAAAAAAGTGCTGCGGAGATTGTGTATTTTTACATAATTTCCGCAGTCATTTTTCTGCTTTATGAGCAAAATATCCAAAGAAAATGACGAAAATCAGGCCCGATAGCAATATATGGGCAGCCGATAGCAATATCTGCCTTTTCGGAAAATGCTCTTTATGGTATAATTCCACTAATGGTGATAGGGAGGAAGCTTATCACAAACCTGAGCGATCAGGAAAAAACAATTGTATCATAAGGAGGATACCAAAGTGAGAAAAAGAGTTTTATGTTTATCTATGGCATGTCTGATGTCTGTTGCAGCACTTACCGCTTGTAACGGTGGTGGTGGCGGAACCGAATCTTCCGAGAAGGAAACTAAGACACCTTCTAAGACAGAGGCTCCCAAGCCGACAGAAGAAGACAAGACTCAAGCGCCTACTAAGGAAGAGGAGACAACAACTGAAGAAGAAGTAGTTGATATGGGCGGTTTCGAAGTAATTATCGCTGACTGGTGGACCGATCCCGAAGCTGAGCCTAAGACCAAGGCTGAG
>JAGACB010000038.1 GCA_017614345.1 Lachnospiraceae bacterium | reverse complement strand
GCCGTAGGAGCTGATGTGGATCCCCGTCAGCACCACTTCCCGGATCCCGCTTTCCGCCAGGTCCCTTACCTCGGAAAGAATATCCTCTGTCTGCCGGCTGCGGATCCGCCCTCTGGTATAAGGAATGATGCAGTAGGTACAGAACAGATTGCAGCCGTCCTGGATCTTCACATACGCCCGGGTATGCTCCATGGTCCGTGTAATGTGCTGCTTCTCGTAGGGAATTCTCTTCTTCAGGTCGATCAGGAGAATGCCGGTGGAGCAGGTTTCAGGATCTGCCAAAACAGTCCCTTGGTCTGTCGAAATCCTGCCTCTGACATTTTCCTTTTCAGAGTTTTCCTGATTACAATAGTATTCTTCCAGCAGCGCCGTCAGACCGTTCTTCAGGTTGGTTCCGATCAGAAGGTCCGCCAGACCTTCCTCCTGCACCTTCTCTCCCACAGCCTGCACATAGCATCCCACGCCCACCACCACACAGCCCGGAAAGCTCTTTCTGGCACGGCGCATCATCTGCCGGGACTTCCGGTCCGCAATATTGGTCACGGAGCAGGTATTGACCACGCAGATGTCCGCGGATATACCGCGGGAGGCCTCCTCCGGCACCACCTTCACACCGGCGGCTTCCAGTTGCTGTGCCATGGCCTCGGTCTCGTAGGAGTTCACCTTACAGCCCAAAGTGATGAAGGTTGCTGTTTTTCCTGATAAATGGGGCCATGCCCCGGCTGATTCTTTCGTCATTCGAATATTGCTCTTTCTCTTGCGTTTTTCTTAGTACTTCCTTCTAAAAAGAGACATCCCTTCTACCCTGTTTTCGTGCTTTTTCTCTATTGACTTTTTTGCCCCGTGCATTTACCATATAGTTGATGATGCAAGATATGTTTTGCACAGAAATATGTAATGATATGAGGAGGATTAGCACAATGGTTGCAGTGCAGATTTCGTTAAACTCTATTGAGAAGGTAAAGTCATTTGTAAATGATCTGGCGCGTTTTGATGCAGATTTCGATCTGGTATCCGGCAGATATGTTATCGATGCAAAGTCCATCATGGGTATCTTCAGCCTGGACCTTTCCAAGCCGATCGACCTGAACGTACACGCTGACGAGAGCGAACTTGAAGGGATCATGGAGACCCTTGCACCTTACATCGTAACACCTGAGCAGTAATAAGCAGCTCGAAAACTTAAATGATCAACTATCAAGGGACCGGCAGGTGTTGCCGGTCCATCTTTTTCTCTCACTTATTCTCTTTCTTATTCCTCTTCATGATTGCCGGAAGAGAATCCGCACCAGATGGTCTCCGCCTCACGAATGGCTTTTTCCACCATCTCATCGATCTCGGGAAGAAGCTTCTTCTCGGAAGCCTCGATGATGTGAAGGTTCGGCTTGGTCACGGGATGCTTAGCCACGAAAATGGTGCAGCAGTCTTCAAAGGGTTCAATGGAGGTCTCGAAGGTTCCGATCTTCTTCGAGAGTGTCACGATATCTTCCTTATCAAAACCGATCAGGGGACGATAAACCGGCAGCGTACAGGGGGCATTGGTCACAGCCATGCTGGCCATGGTCTGGGAAGCCACCTGGCCGATGCTCTCACCGGTGATGAGGCCGATGCTTCCGGTCTCTGTTGCGATTCTTTCTGCAATCCGCATCATGTAACGGCGCATGATAATGGTCAGCTCGTCGTGAGGACATTTTTCATAGATTGCAAGCTGGATATCGGTAAAGTTCACCACATGCAGTTCAATGGGCCCGGAGTACTCCGCAACCTTCTTTGCCAGAGTCACCACCTTCTCCTTGGCACGCTCCGAGGTATAAGGCGGTGCATGGAAGTAGGTAGCGTCCAGTTTCACGCCGCGACGGGAGATCATGTAGCCCGCAACGGGAGAATCGATACCGCCGGAAAGAAGCAGCATGGCCTTTCCGTTGGTTCCCAGAGGCATTCCGCCTGCACCGGGGATCTCCGCAGAATAGATGTTGATGAAGCCCTGACGGATCTCCACATTGATCTGAACCATGGGAGAATGAACGTCTACCTTCATGTAATCCGCCCGGTCAAGGATGGCCTCGCCGAGAGCGGCAGAGATCTCCATGGAGTTCATGGGATAGGTCTTTACAGGTCTTCTGGTCTCCACCTTAAAGGTAATGGGACCGCGGCCTGACCGGGGCAGTTCCATTCCGGGAACCGGCTCCGCATTCGGTCCGTAAACCGCTTCCACGTAGTCTGCAACAGCCTTTGCCAGGTTCTCGAAACCATTGTCCTCCACCTGTACCACAGGGCAGATCTTGGTAATGCCGAAAACGTGCTGCATGGCCCGGACCACTTCCTCAAAGTCGTAATGAGCAGTCTGCAGATAGATCCTGCCCTGCTCCTTCACGATCCGGAAATCGCCGTCGATGTGCTTTAAATGCACTCTCATCTGATGAAGAAGGGCATCTTCAAACACCCCTCTGTTCTTTCCCTTAATGCCGATCTCGGCATACTTGATCAAAAAAGCCTGAAATTCCATAGATCTGTTTCTTCCATTCTGTATATCTTTATCTTGTTTTTTCTGTATCTCAATCGTATCATTCAAAGGATCACCCTTTGAAAAATGATTCCGATTCAAATATTATTTATCTCTTTTCAGCGTTTCTGGAACCGCCTCAGCATGGGCAGGAGGCGCTTTAACGCTTCCACCGTCTCCATCAGTTCTTCCTCCGTGGTCTCATATCCCATGGAAAATCTCAGTGTCGACTGAAGGAACTCCGGTGCAAGGCCGATGGCCAGCAGTGTTCTTGAGATCTCGGGGTGGTTGGATGCACAGGCAGAGCCTGCGGAAACATAGATTCCCTCACCCTCCAGTGCATGGAGCAGAACCTCCACCCGGTCAATGCCCGCAAAGGAAGCACTGACAATGTGAGGAGCGGATTCCTTTCCGGGAGCGCCGTTTACATATACGCCCTCGATGGAGCCCAGAGCCTGGATAAATGCAGCTTTTCTTGCGTAGAGGGCTTCATTTTTCTCTTCCATGTTCTTACAGGTGATGGATGCTGCCAGGGCCAATCCTGCAATCCCCGGAACATTGTGGGTTCCGGAGCGCATGCCCTTCTGCTGTCCGCCGCCGTAACTGATGGGCTGGATCTTGACCCCGTCCTTTACATAAAGAAGTCCTGCGCCCTTGGGACCGCCGATCTTGTGGGCACTTACGGACATGGCATCAATGCCCATCCGCTTCGGCAGGATCCGATATTTTCCAAAGGCCTGAACCGCATCCGTGTGGAACACCGCCCAGGGACGTTTGGTATGAAGGATCTTTGCCAGTTCCTCCACCGGTTCCACCGCGCCGATCTCATTGTTCACGAACATGACGGATGCCAGGATCGTATCCTCCCGAACTGCCTTTTCAAAGTCCTCCGCCCGGACCCGGCCGTAAGAATCCACCGGCAGATAGGTCACGGAGTATCCTTTGGTCTCCAGATACTTCATGGTATTGGTCACTGCCGGATGCTCGATCTCCGTGGTGATGAGGTGGTTGCCCTTTCGCTTGTTGGCTTCCGCCATTCCGATGATGGCCAGGTTATCCGACTCCGTTCCGCCGGAGGTGTAGATCAGTTCCTTGGGCTCCACCTTCATCAGGGAAGCTAAGGTCTCGGAGGCCCGGGTCACACATTTTTCCGCTTCCAGACCTTTGCCGTGCATGGAAGACGGATTCCCGTACTGCTCCGTCATGATTTTCATCATCTGCTCCGCAACCTCGGGATAGACCCGGGTGGTGGCAGAATGATCAAGATAGATTTCTTTCATTGATATTGTTTCTCCTGAGAGCGTCATTTATCGATAATCAGATCATCAACGCTCTGCTGCCGAGTTTTATTTCGAACTTGTTCCTTCTGCAGTTTCATTTATTCTGCAGTTTTGTTTATTCTGCAGTTTTGTTTATTCTGCAATTTCATTTATTTTGCAATTTCATTTATTCTGAAGCCCGGTTCATCTCTGCTTCCAGCATCATTGCAGAGATCAGCGCCATTCCGGCGGTCTCCGTCCGGAGGATCCTGCTGCCTAAGGACACCACTCTGCCCCCGGCTGCCGTTGCCAGATCCACTTCCTCCTGCTCCAGCCCCCCTTCGGGACCGATCAGGATCGCATACCCGCCCTTCATGGGTGAATGCAGAAGACTTTTCAGTTCCTCCATGCCTCTGGCATTTTCATAAGGAACGATCAGGGTCAGCCCCTCTTCTTTAACAAAAGCCAGGGCCTCCTTCAGACTCATGACCCGGGTCACCTCCGGTACGATCCCCCGCCCGGACTGTTTGGCAGCACCTTCGCTGATGGCATTCCATCGTTCCACTTTATTCTTCGCTTTTTTCTCATCCAGCTTCACAACCGCACGGCTTGTGGAAACCGGTACGATCCTGACCGCTCCCAGCTCCACCGTTTTCTGGATAATGAGTTCCATCTTATCGCCCTTCGGCAGTCCCTGAAGCAGTGTGATGGAGATAGGCAGCTCCCGGCCTTGAGGCTCCGTGAACCTGACCTTTGCCACCACCTCATCCCGGCTGATGGAGGTGATCTCGCAGTAGTAATCCAGATCCGTCTGGCAGTTCACCACGATCTCATCCCCGGGTTTCATCCTGAGGACATGGGAAATATGCGACACATCGCCCCCGGTGATCACAACCTGATCGTCTGTGATGCTCCCGGGATCCACAAAAAATCGATACATATTATTCACCAATCATGTACAAAAGAATCTCTTCAGAGATCTGTTCTCAGAAGTTTTCAATTCGTACTTTTCAGACCCATTTTACACTCTTCTGGCAACAAAGCTGACCCACTCGCCCTGAACATTCTCTTCCACGATCTCAAAGTCTTTGCTGCTCTCGAACTTCTCACGCACTGCATCTGCCATGGTACCTATGATGCCGGAGGTGATAAAAAGATGTCCCTTCTTTAAATGAGCAGGAACCACGTCCACCAGGAGAATGATCACCGGCGCCAGAATGTTGGCAATGGCCAGATCGTATTCTCCGCCAACTTCCTTCTTTACATTCTCATCATCGATGATATTTCCCACAACCATTTTCATGGAGGAGGAAGGAAGCTCATTTGCCTCCAGGTTCTCTGCAACGGAGTGCACCACATTCTCATCCAGGTCGGTTCCGCAGGCGGACTCTGCTCCCAGCTTTAATGCCACGATGGAGAGAATGCCGCTGCCGGTTCCCAGGTCAAGTACCCTGTCACCGGGCTTCATATGCTTACGAATGGCACGGATACAGAGCTGGGTCGTCTCATGCTGCCCCGTTCCGAAGGCGGTACCCGGGTCTATCTGGATCACCATTTTCCCGTTCGCATCCTCGGGAAGGGGCTCCCAGGTGGGCTTGATCAGAATATCATCCACGGTAAAGGGATGGAAGAATTCCTTCCAGTTGTTGATCCAGTCTTTATCCTCGGTC
>JAGACB010000037.1 GCA_017614345.1 Lachnospiraceae bacterium | reverse complement strand
GGAAACGTCGTAAACGGCGATAAGATCATCTACATCTGCGCAAAATACCTCAAAGAGCACAACCAGCTTCCGGGAAATAAGGTCGTTGTTACTGTTATGAGTAACTTTGGTCTGTTCAAGGCGCTTGATAAGGCGGAGATCGGTTATGAAAAAACCAAGGTCGGTGACCGCTATGTCTATGAAAACATGAAAGAAAACGGCTATGTGCTTGGCGGCGAGCAGTCCGGCCATATCATTTTCAGTAAATATGCAACCACCGGCGACGGCATCCTGACCTCCATCATGGTCATGGAAGCTGTGCTGGAGAGCAAGAAGTCTTTGGGAACCCTGACAAGTGATGTCAAGATCTACCCTCAGCTTCTGAAAAATGTCCGTGTGGCCGATAAGGATCAGGCTATGAATTCCCCGGCCATGAAGGCTGCCATTGACCGCGTCAACGAAAGACTTTCCGGCGACGGTCGCGTGCTGGTGCGTTCCTCCGGAACAGAGCCGTTGGTTCGTGTCATGGTGGAAGCTGCCAGTGATGAGATCTGCAAAGAGTGCGTCGATGAGATCGCCGCAACCATCGAGGGATAAAGACTCGAGGGACAACAGATCCGCCGAAAGATAAAAACAGAATACATCCGCCCCATTATTATGGGAGATAAGGAGATAAATATGTCCGATTTCAGAGATAAGATCCGTCGGATCACTCCCTACGTACCGGGAGAACAGCCGAAGGAGAAGGTGATCAAGCTTAACACCAACGAGAATCCTTATCCGCCTGCGCCGGAGGTGCAGAAGATCAAGGAAGCCATGGATTGCGGGACCCTCAGAATGTACCCGGATCCCAACGGAACCACCATCCGTACAGCCCTTGCCGAGTATCACGGCGTTACGCCGGATCAGGTTTTTGCGGGCGTCGGTTCGGATGACGTGCTTGCAACGGCGTTCCTGACATTTTTCGCCGGTGGAGAGCCGATCCTGTTCCCCGACATCACCTATTCCTTCTACGATGTCTGGGCCGATCTTTTCCGGATCCCCTACAAGACCTGTCCCGTGGGAAATGATTTCCGCATCAATCTTGACGATTACAAGGAGCCCAACGGCGGCGTGATCATTGCCAACCCCAATGCACCTACCACCATCTATGAGCCGGTGGAGTGGATCGAGGAGCTGGTCCGCAACAATTCGGAATCCGTTGTGATCGTGGATGAGGCCTACATCGATTTTGCACCGGAAAGTGCATTGCCCCTCCTTAAGAAGTACGAGAACCTGGTGATCGTAAGGACCTATTCCAAGTCCCGGTCCATGGCAGGAGCCCGTCTCGGCTATGCCATTGCTTCCAAGGAACTGATCGATGCAATGTACGCAGTCCGCAACAGCTATAACTCCTACACCCTGACCACCCTGGTTGAGGATATGGGAGCCGCTTCCTTAAAGGATGAAGCGTACTTTAAGGAGACCGTGGGCAAGGTTGTTGCCACCCGGGAGAGAGCCAAGGAGAAGTTCAGGGAGCTGGGATTCATTTGCCCTGATTCCCAGGCAAATTTCCTGTTTGTGAGCCACCCCACTGTTTCAGCAAAGAAGATCTTTGAGGAGCTGCGGGAGAGAAAGATATTTGTCCGGTTCTTCAACAAGCCCAGGATCAACGAATACCTGCGTGTGACCATCGGAACCGACGAAGAGATGGATACGCTGTTTAAGAATCTGGCATTAATCATAAAGGAATAGTTTGTCTTGCTATGCAATCCAAACGATATCCGCCGATTATGTAAACATAATCGGCGATTGTTGCAGATCTGACGATCTGCAACTTTGACCGTATAGAAGAATGTCCCGGATATTTTCCCGGGAACTCAGACACCAAAGGAGAATAAACCATGGAGAAGTACACAAAGAAACAGATTTTGGAACTGGCAAGGGAAGAAGACGTTGAGTTCGTGAGACTGCAGTTTTGCGATCTTTCAGGCAAATTAAAGAACATGGCGATCCTGGCATCCCACTTAGAGGAAGCCTTGGAGCACGGCTGGGTATTTGAAGGCCAGCAGTGGGAGGCAGAGGGAAATTACTTCCTGAAGAAGATCCGCCTGATCCCGGATCCCGATACCTTTGAGATCCTGCCCTTCCGGCCTCAGACCGGCAAGGTTGCCAGACTCATCTGCGATATGGAGGAGATGGACGGAACGCCCTTCTGTCAGGACTCCCGTAAGATCCTTCGGGACGTGGTTGCCCGGGCGGAATCCATGGGATATCGTCTCCTGGTGGCTCCTGAGTATGAATTTTTCCTCTTTGACTTAGACGACCAGGGCCAGGCAACGACTCAGACCTACGATCAGGGTAACTGCTATGACATCGGCCCGAGAGACCGGGGGGAAAATGTCCGTCGTGACATCATCGAGAACCTGGGCGACATGGGCTTTGACGTGCTCTGCTCCTATCATGAGTTCTCCCCGGGTCAGCATGAGATCGATTTCAAGCATGCGGACGCCCTTCAGACGGCTGACCGGATGCTGACCTTTAAGATGACCCTGAAGGCAGTAGCCAAGACCCACGGCTATCACGCCACCTTTATGCCCAAGCCACTGGAGCATGCAGCCGGCAGCGGCCTTCACCTTCGCCTTGCCCTGGTGGACATGGAAGGAAAGAACCTTTTCTTCGATGCTGCAGGGGAGCATAAGATCAGCCGTTTAGGCGGTTCCTTCATGGCGGGCCTTGAGGAGCACATCGGCGGCATCACCGCCTTCGGCAACCCTCTGGTGAACTCCTACAAGCGTCTTCAGGCAGATATGGAAGCCCCCATTCTGGTGGGGTGGTCTCTGGACTGCACGGATACCTTCCTGCAGTATGACTCCGAGGGCGAAGGCGACATGTGGCTGGAGCTCCGCAGCCCCGACGGTACCTCAAACCCTTACCTGACATTGGCCCTGTGCCTTGCAGCAGGTCTTGACGGTATCGAAAAGGAGATGGAGCTTCCGAAGGAAAATGAGATCCTGAGGCATTCCATGAGCGTGGAGGAGGCCATCGGCCTCGGCATCCGCAGAGTTCCGAGGAACTTAGAGATTGCCATCCGCGCCCTCAGAAGCGATGAGGTTCTGGGCAAGGTTCTGACGGATCAGATCCTGTTCCCCTATGTAACCGTAAAGCAGAAGGAGTGCGATGCTTACAACAAGATCGTAACTGACTGGGAGATCCGAAAGTATCTGGAGATTTATTAAGACGATAATATTTGCCCGGGAGGATAGAACAGTATGGCAAATGTTATCGTAGCCTTTTCGAAACAGGAGGATGCGGTCACCATCCGAAACCTTCTGAATCGAAACGGTATTCAAGTGACTGCGGTGTGTACCACGGGTGCGGCGATTCTGGAAACTGCAGACTCTTTAAACGGCGGACTGGTGATCTGCGGCTACCGTTTTCCGGACCTTCAGTGTCTGGAGATCCGGGACTCGCTGCCGAGCGCCTTCGAGATGATCGTCATCGCCTCCCCCAGATTCCTTCAGGGGATCCGGCGGGATGGTGTCCATCTTCTGGAGATGCCGTTAAAGATCGCTCCCCTGGTGAACTTGATCCGCGACCTGAGCGCACAAAAGGATCGCAGACGGGTGGGAGAGAAGAAGAGTTTCCTGGAGCAGAGTCCTGAGGACAGGGAAATGATCCTTCGTGCCAAGGCTCTTCTCATGGAGAAGCGCGGCTTCACCGAACCGGAAGCACACCGATATATGCAAAAAAACAGCATGGACACATCGAAGTCCATGCTGGAAACTGCAAAAATGATTTTGCTTTTATACAATGACAGTTGCAAGTCCTGAGGCTTGTAACTGCCGCAAAGCACGTATACATAAGGGGTTACGGAGTTGCAAGTTTTTAAGTCCGGCTGCCGGAAATTCATTCCGGATCTCTCAGATACCGGATCATTCCGGGTCCCAGCTTCTCTGTGGGACGTGCCAGAAAACCGTGGGATGCATAAAAGCGTTCCCGGCCTTTGGCGCACATGAGGTCCAGCATCATGGTGGTGCCGGGCTCCCTGAGGGACTCAGCGTAGGCGATCAGGTCTTCGATCAGAAGGCCGCCGATGCCCTTGCTCTGATATTCGGGACGGATCACCAGATCCTGAACGTAGACGATGACGGCACCGTCTCCCACGAGACGCCCCATGCCCACGGGCTTATCCCCGTCCCAGGCGCTGACGCAGTAAAGGCAGTTTGTCATGGCTGCTGTGGCCTGCTTTTCGGAGAGACGCACCCAGCCCACGCTTTCGCGGAGCGCTAGATATTCACGGATCGGAAGGCTCCCTGCCTTCAAAACGATTCCGGAGGAAAGTTTTTTCTGTGCCATAGTAGATCTGCCTTTCTGTAGGAGGGCCGGTAATGAACCGTAACGTGACACCCTTCATAGATCCGGTGTCTTCACTGCCCGTTTAGAGATTTGCAACATACTATAGCACACTCAATTTACAAAAACAAGAAGAAAAGGAACGACGTAACAGTATCATGAGAAAGAAGAATCTGAAGGGACTGCCGCTTGCCCTGCTATTGTCCCTGGTCGTGGCTCTGCCCGGCTGTCAGGGGAAAGGTCCGGGCGGTGAGACCGGCGGAGAAGAATCTGCAGTAGAAACAACAGAGGATGTGACCAAGACCCTGGACAAGGTATTTCTGGTCACGGAAACGGACAGCCTGTTTAAGGGCAATCTGTGGCTGATCTCCAAGACCCCCGGTGAGGAAGTGATCCGGGAGCTCATCATGGGAGGATCTTCCCCTGTGACTCTTGGCTCTGACGGCACGTATAAGAACGCCACCTGGAACCGGAAGGTTCTGGCTGAGGATCCGGTGATCACCAGAGAAGGAAAATATATCCGCGTGAGCCTGAAGTTCAAGCCGGACCTGAAGTTTGCGGACGGAACGGCTGTGACCAGCTCGGATTACGCAATGCTCCCGACTCTTATGGC
>JAGACB010000036.1 GCA_017614345.1 Lachnospiraceae bacterium | reverse complement strand
TCTGGTGTACGGAAATGAAGGCTATCATATGGCTTATCGGAGACTGGAAGAGGAAGAGGGAGACTGAGCAGCGGCCTTGACTGCCTGCTTTGCTTCCCGGATAGCTTCCTTACTTGCCAGCTTTGCTTCCCGGGCGGATGCCTTGGCTTCTGCTTTGGCAGCGGCCCTGGCCTCAGCTTCCTTTGCTTTTTGTTCCTTCTGCTCTTCGAGCCGGTCATCGATCATGCGCTCAATGAGGGCTTTTCTGAGAAACATATCATAAGAAAACAGCTGGAGAAATGCCGTTTCGGCAAGCTCCGGATCTTCCGGAAACAGGCTTGAAACCCTGTTCCGGATTTTTTTTGCGTCTTCTGCCACGGTGGCTCCGATCTCAGCGGTACCCTCCGTGATCTTCCGGTAGATCTTCTCCAGAGATTCCGTATCCGTGCCGGTCCTGCGGGCCTCAAAGGATTCGCCGATGAGGGGCTCCAAAGCGGACTGGATATCCGTCATGGAGAGAACATTTTTCATATAAAAGATCATCATGAGCAGCATCAGATGCTCTTTGGTGTATTTCTTCTTTTCCGGTGCGGGAAGGAGCGTGCTCTTGGCATAGTTGTTGATCATGGTCTTGGTGAGGCCCTTGTCCTCCTCGTTCCGGCGCATGGGATCCAGGTGCTGCTCCATAAAGGTGGTAACCTGGTCCATGTACAGATCCAGAGAGGGATAGAGGTCGGCATCGATCAGATGAAATTCCTTTAATTCCTCCAGTTTTTGATCCAGGTATTCTTCCGTAAGTTGCATTCGGGGCACCTCCTTATATAGTTGCAGATCGAAGATCTGCAACAATCGGCGATAATGCGAAGCATTATCGGCGGAACTCGTTTGGCACACGAAGTGTGACAAACTATTCCTTTAATGGTTATTGATACTATATCACAAGTTATGGAAAATGACATCATCTTTTTTGGTGAATTTTAAAATGGCCGCCGATTTGCTGATGACAGAACGGAAAATATATCATATAATAACTCCTGATCGTTCCTCCGGAACCCTCCCGAAAGGGGCCGGAGCGTTTGGAGAGATACTGCCGGCAGGAAAGAACAGACCGGCATGAAGGAGATTTATCATGGCAGATTACAACAGTCTGAACCCGTCTCAGCTTGAGGCGGTGAAAACCACGGAGGGACCTCTTCTGATCCTGGCAGGCGCCGGATCCGGAAAGACCAGAGTCATCACTTACCGTGTGGCATACCTGATCGAAGAGTGCAATGTACGCCCGTGGAATATCATGGCCATCACCTTTACCAATAAGGCGGCGGCAGAAATGAAGGAACGTGTGAACCGGCTGTGCGGTACCGACCAGGGAAGTAATATCTGGGTGGCTACTTTCCACTCCAGCTGTGCCCGGATCCTCAGAAGACACATTCAGGAGCTGGGCCTCGGGATCACCGGGGATTACACCATTTACGATACGGATGATCAGAAATCCCTGATCCGCCGGATCTTAAAGACTCTGAACATGGACCCCAAGGTCTACAAGGAAGCCGAGATGCTCTCCCGGATCTCCAAGGCAAAGGAGCAGAACATGACTCCGGAGAAGATGTCGGAATACGGCTCCTTTAAGGATCAGCAGATCGCAAGGGTCTACCGGGCATATCAGGATCAGATGATCGGCAACAACGCCCTGGATTTCGACGACCTTCTGATGTATACCGTGATGCTCTTTGACAAGTGTTCCGATATCCTGGCTTACTATCAGGACCGTTTTCAGTACATCATGGTGGATGAGTATCAGGATACCAACATGATCCAGTTCAAACTCATTGAACAGCTGGCGGGAGGCCACGGGAATCTCTGCGTAGTGGGCGATGACGACCAGTCCATCTACCGCTTCCGCGGCGCGGATATCCGCAACATCTTAAGCTTTGAAAAGCATTTTCAGGGGGCTAAGGTGATCCGTCTTGAGCAGAACTACCGCTCCACGGGCCACATCCTGAATGCCGCCAACAGCGTCATTGCCAACAACACCGGCCGTAAGGGCAAGAACCTCTTCACCGATAAGGGAGACGGAGAGCCGGTACGGGTACGGATCTTCCCTTCGGGAAATGACGAAGCAAGAGCCATTATCCGCACCATTGAGGGCATGGCAGAGCAGGGAGAAGCCTACAGTGATTTTGCCATCCTTTACAGGACCAATGCCCAGTCCCGTCTTCTTGAGGAAGCCTGCCGCAGCTACAGCGTTCCCTACAAGATCTTCGGAGGCGTCAACTTCTATCAGCGCAAGGAGATCAAGGATCTGCTGGCTTACTTAAAGCTCATTGCAGGCGGCAATGATGACACCGCCGTAGCCCGGATCGTCAATGTGCCGAAGCGCGGCATCGGCGATACCACCGTGGAGAAGGTCAGAAACTTCGCAGAGGCAAATGCATTGTCCCTTTTTGAGGCCATGGGGATCGCAAATCAGGTTCCTGGTCTTTCCAAGGCCGCAGCGAACAAGATCCAGGCCTTCTGTGATCAGATGGAGCATGTGAGAAACCGGTATCTTTACGGAAGCGAAGATCAGAAGCAGCTTCCTCATCTGGTGACCGACCTGATCACAGAGGTCCGTTATCAGGAGGATATCGAGGAAAATTACGATGAAAATGAGGCGGAGGGACGTCGGGAGAACATCGACGAATTCCTTTCAACCGCCATGGAATTTGAAGAAAAATGGAAGAGCGGCGAGGCATTTGCCTCCTTTGATACGGAGCTGGGAGATGTGATGGAGGATACCCCTCAGTTCAAGCTCCTGAAGTTTTTGGAGGAGGTGGCTCTGATCGCGGATATCGACCGGATGGACGAGAGCTCCTCTTACGTATCCATGATGACCATTCACGGCGCCAAGGGTCTGGAGTTCCCCTACGTGTTCCTTTGCGGAATGGAGGAGGGACTGTTCCCGAGCCAGATGGCCCTTCGGGAGAGCGAGGATTCCGTGGAGGAAGAGCGCCGGCTTTGCTACGTCGGCATTACCCGGGCGGAAAAGATCCTGTTCTTGACCGCCGCCAGAATGCGTACCCTTCGGGGAGAGACCAGCTTCAACAGCCTTTCCCGGTTTATGGAAGAGCTTCCCGAAAAGGATGTGGACTGGGAGGA
>JAGACB010000035.1 GCA_017614345.1 Lachnospiraceae bacterium | reverse complement strand
GTAATAGATGGACTCATTGGAATGCCGGTGGGTATTGAAGCAGGTCTGATTACGCTTCAGGAGCTCCGCCATGTGGCTGCCGCCGAGGGATGCGATCTTGGAGATCAGCTCTTCGGATTTCTTTTCTGTGATGAAGCGGGATCCGTGGACGGCATCCATCATAACCTTGAGCTCCGGCACGGAGAAGCTCCGGTCGGCGACATAATAGCACTTTTCATGGCCGCGCATTTCGGTCATGATCTCATATCCGTACTCATTCAGTACGGCAATATCTTTGGCGAGCGTTCTGCGGTCGCAGGGAATGTCGAGTTCTTCCAATCGCTTGCAGATCTCTGCTGTGGCCATGGAATTCTTATCATCTGTTTCCTGTTTTAACAGTTCATATAGCTTCAGAAGCTTGATCTTCTGGTAGTTGTCTTTTGCCATCTTCAGCGCCTTTCCATAGGGTATTTGGATAGAGTATAGCATAATGTCAAGGGTTTTGACAGATAGAAAAAACAAGAGTCGAAAATCTGCGACTTTTGAAATGGCACAGAAGCGGCTTTTAACCATAAAAGGTCTTTGAAAATCCATCCCGGTGTTTACAGGAGTCATGAATATGAGAGTCTTGTGATGGAAGCCCCAAATCTGTATTGACTGCCGGAAAGGGAAGGAATATACTCTTCTTATAACTGAAATAAATGTTACAGATAGGGGGAGCATATGCGTTCGAAGAATCCGGAGTATTTTAAGCTGATTGAGGATTTCATAAATGAATATCGCGATACGAACGGGACAGTTCCTTCCAATGCTGAGATGTCTGCCGGCACGGGGTTGTCATCGGCAACGGTGTCGAGGTATCTGGCAAAGATGAAGGAGGACGGGCTGATCAGTTATGATGGACACCGGACACTGCAGACGAAGATGATGCAGCGGTCCCGGGATATCAGCGTGATGGTACCGATCCTGGGAGAGGTCGCCTGCGGACTCCCACGGTACGCGGAGGAGAATATCGAGGAATACATTCCCCTTCCCAAGGCGTATATCGGGCAGGGGAATTATTATCTGCTCCGGGCAAAGGGCGATTCCATGGTGGAGATCGGGATTGATGACGGAGATCTGGTGCTGGTGAGGCAGGAGAGTACTGCGGAATCGGGTCAGGTGGTGGTGGCTCTGATCGAGGAAGAGGCAACATTGAAACGCTTCTTTCCGGAACCTGAGAGGAACCGCATCCGGCTTCATCCGGAGAACCAGGAGATGAACGATATTTTCGTGGATGCTTGTGAGATCCAGGGAATAGCGGTCAAGGTTATCAAAGATATCATTTAAGCGGTGTTGTTTGGTTTATACCGGGGAAACTGTTGCCAGAGACTTTCCCTGACTGGTGGTGGCGTAGACGGTATAAATCAAATTTCGCAGCAACACTGCTTTGGAGCCGGTCTTTCTGATCGGCGGTGATATGCAGCATGTAGTTTTGGCAAGGGAAGGAGCTTTCAAGATGGAGAATTCTTATGTATGGAAGCCTTCTTCCTGGTACTGTCCGAATTGCGGTACGATGACAACAGCCTTCAGAAATTCAGAGGGGATGATGAAGGTCGAGTGTTCCAATAAGGAGTGCAATATTGTCATGGTGCGGACAGATAAGGGGAGAAGGCACAGTGTGATCGATGTTTATGCAGCTAAGCTTTCGGAACATTGTAAAAAGAATACGTAACACAGTATCACGACGGTAAGGGTGAGATGAAACAGGCTTTGTAACGCCTTATCAGGTCAGATACTTTTTATACCGGTTGATTATGCCAGTTTGTTGAGAGGTCACCGGCGGGAGGCTTTTTAAGAGCACATTCTTAAAAGCGCGTTCTGCTGGAACCTCTCTTTTTTGCGCTCAAAAATACCTCCGAAAAATTTCTGATTATTTTTTCAACGGTGTCATTAGGTGAAACCGTTGGAGATTAATCTACATCCATCACAGGCGGAAAGGAGGTGATTTCAGTGAGAGCAACCACAGAGCGAAGACTTGCGATCAGGGATTTTATATCCATGAAGCGGCATACATCGATCCCTGAGCTTATGCAGGAATTTGATGTGTCAAAGAGCACGATCCTTCGTGATCTGGAGGCTTTAACTGAAACCATTTCCTATTACACGACGACAGGTAACGGTGGCGGGATCCATGCCACGGAAGGCTGGTATGCCAGCAATAACTACTTGAAGAGTGATGATGAAGCGTTCCTGCAGATGATCCTTGAAACCAGGCTGCAGACTGACGAGGAGAGGGCGCGAATGGAACGCATCATTGCCGCCTATGTAAGACCAAAACAACAAGGAGGATATTAAGGATGGCAAGTTTGTATGAACTGACAGGGCAGATGTATTACCTGATGCAGCTGCTGGAGGATCCGGACTCGGAAGAGCAGGTGATCCTGGACACGATGGAGGGGATCGACTTTGAGATCGAGGAGAAGGCGGACGGTTATGCGAAGATCATCCGGATGCTGACCGGAGAAGCGGAGACGATCGCTGCAGAGGTGGACAGGCTTACGGCAAGGAAGAAGGCGCTTCTGAATAATGTGGATCGTCTGAAGAGTGCACTGGAGCAGAGCATGATCTTTCTGGATAAGAGGAAGTTTAAGACGGCGCTTTTCAGTTTCAATATCCAGAAGAATCCGGCGACGGTGAACATCGTGGGTGAGGTACCGGAGGAGTTTCTGATCCAGCAGGAGCCGAAGGTGGACAAGAGGGCGATCATCGACTATGTGAAGGAACACGGTAACACGGAGTATGCAGAGCTGACACAGTCAGAATCTCTGCGGATCAGGTAGAAGGAGGGCATTATGGCAAATCTTATCGGAATCGCCGGGGAACCCGGCAGCGGGAAGTCTACTTCGCTGAAGAATCTTCCTGCGGAGCATACGGTCTATTTTGACTGTGACGGAAAGGGGCTCAACTGGAAGGGCTGGAAGAATCAGTACAATTCCACGAAGAACAATTATTTCCGGATCAATGAGCCTGAGAAGGTGATCAAGGGGCTGCAGTCGGTAGCGACAAGTGAGAAGTTCAAGCATGTCAATTACCTTGTGGTGGATACGGTGAACAATCTGATGGTGTCAGAGGAGATGCGGCGCTGTAAGGAAAAAGGCTATGACAAGTGGATGGATCTTGCGCAGTATATCTGGAATCTGGTGGAGCTGCCAGGGCAGTACAGGGACAATCTGACGGTGATCCTGATCTTTCACACCCAGACGGAGCATACGGATGATGGTTATGAGCGGATCCGGATCAAGACCAATGGACGCAAGACGGAGAAGAACGATATCGATTCGAAGTTCAACTGGCTTTTGCGGAGTGTGAAGCAGGGAGAGAAGTACATGTTTGAGGTAACGAGCCATAACAGTACCAGCAGGACTCCGCTGGGGGCGTTTGATGAGGATTACATCCCCAACGATATCATGCAGGTTCTGAATGTGATGAAAGAGTATTGAGAAGGAGGATTTTTATCATGGGTATCAAGAGATTTGGAGATTATGACAAGACAAAGGGCTACGGTATGTTTCAGGCTTTGCCGAAGGGCGGCTATGTGATGCGGATCCAGGGTGCAACGGTTCATGAGAACAGCAACGGGCAGTATGTGAAGATCGCGGCGGATATCGCTGAGGGTGAGTATCAGGGTTATTACGCCAGGGATTATGAGGGCCAGCAGACCGAGGATAAGAAGTGGCACTGCAATTATCTTCTTTCTGTTCCGAATGATGACGGTTCGGAGCAGGACGGCTGGACGAAGAGGCGTTTTAAGACATTCACAGAGGCGTTGGAGGAGAGCAATCCCGGGTATCACTTTGACTGGGATGAGTCCAAGTTCAAGGGGCTGATCATCGGCGGGCTTTTCAATGAGCGTGAGTATGAGAAACGTGACGGAAGCATCGGACGCGCTACGAATTTTGCCCAGGTGTGCAGTGTGGATGCTGTGCGTGCCGGGAGGTTCAAACTGCCGGAGGATAAGCTTCTTGGCAGATCCGGTGGTGGGAATTCCGGTGGTGGATTACATGACAGTGGGGATCACGGGGCAATTGTAAAACAATTTACTGATGATAACGGAGTAACATGGGCTACATATGAAGACGGAACCGTAGAAGCACTTTACGCAACGCATAATCCGAATATAAATGTTCCGGTAACAGAGGTTGAAGAATATGGACCGACAAGGGATTATAAATATAACGACAATAACTATAAGGTGGTAGGTAAATATAGGGATGATATAGATCTGTATCAGCAGGATTATGCGATACCTATTGTAAATGGCGGCAGTGATAATGGGGGATGTAGGGCGTGTTGCGTATGTATGGCATACAATATGATGAATGGAACAGATTACAAAATTACAGGAAAAGATGGGAAAGGTAAAAATGGTGAGATAGTACCGGATGATCAGAGTATTAGATACATTAATGGACACGAT
>JAGACB010000034.1 GCA_017614345.1 Lachnospiraceae bacterium | reverse complement strand
GGTACGTAAGGTATGCATCCGACAGCATGAAGCCGGTGGAGCTGGGCGAAAACATGATGGTCCTGGACGGAATGAGCCCGGAAGAGCTTTGTGAGGTGTACGGAGTGAAAACCGAAAAGGACCTGCTTCAGTATATGTCAGAAAAAGAACTGCAGGAGATCTATTCCTACAAGAAGAATACCAACGGCCTCATCTATGCCTACAGCGATCCGGCCTATATCAGGGAGTTTCGGGAAGGAAAGAAGAAGCTGAAGGAGGGCCGGTTCTTTGAAAACAAAGGGGAAGCCGTGATCGGGGAGGAACTGGCGGATAAGAACGGCCTGAAACCGGGAGATAAGATCACGGTCAGCAGCGGCAAAAAGGGGGAGGATGCCGAACGGGAACTGACGGTGGTGGGGATCTTTTCGGATCTGTACGCCGAGGCCAACCAGGCGGATGTGTGGATAGGATTTTCCAGGAATGATATCTTGATCGGCTATGAAACCTACCGGGAACTGGGATTCGGAGGGAGAACTCCCTTCATGGACGAGATCAAGTACTTTGTGAAGGATCCGGATTCTCTGGAGAGCTTTGAAAAGGAGGTCCGTGCAAAGGGACTTCCGGAATGCTATCAGCTGCAATATGACGTGACGGAATATGAAAAGATCGTGGGACCTGTCCAGAAGGCCTCCGCCATGGCAGGGACCTTCGGGAAAATAGTTCTTCTGGCGGGAGCCTGCATTCTGATGGTGCTGACCGTCATTAATGTCAGAGACCGGAAGTACGAGATCGGTGTCCTCAGAGCCATCGGAATGCCGAAATGGCAGGTTTCCTTCGGAATGATCTCGGAGGTTCTGATGATCGTCTGTTCCTCCGCAGTTGCGGGCTTTACCGCAGGAACCCTGCTCATAAGACCGGTCATCAGGCTTGTCGTTCCGGGAAATGAAGACCTGGCTTCATCGATCATAACAAGGCCTGCCGGGATCCTTCCGATCCTGGGGGCTGCCCTGGGACTGGCGATGATCGCGGGACTCATCAGTACGGTTTATATCACTGGGTTTGAGCCGATGAAGATCTTCCGAAATGCAGAGTGATCTGAATATCAACCGAAGTGGGATCAAAGCATATCAAACGGTCATTTCAGTTATGACCCGGTATCAAAAGGAGAAATGAAAATGAGTATATTGAGAGCAGAGAACGTATCCTACAGATACGAAAAGACCGAAAACTATGTATTGGAGCATGTGAATGCAGAGTTCGAAAAAGGAAAACTCTACATTCTGACGGGAAAGTCCGGAGCCGGAAAGAGCACGTTTCTTTCGTTATTATCGGGGCTGGATAGGGTGAACGAGGGCAGGATCCTGTATAAGGACCGGGATCTTTCGAAAATGAACCTGGACCGATACCGTGCAAGCGAGATCGGAGTGATCTTCCAGAGCTATAACCTTCTGAAGAACTGCAGTGCAGTGGAGAATATCCTGCTGTCCGAAAGGATCAGCCGCGGGAAAAAGGGCGACCGAAAGCAGGTCTATGAACTCCTGAAACGCCTGGGGATCTCCGAAGAGACCGCAGAGCGTAAGGTGATGCATATCTCCGGAGGGGAGCAGCAAAGAGTCTGCATTGCAAGAGCGTTGTCCCACAGTCCGGAGATCGTGATGGCAGATGAACCCACAGGGAACCTGGATGAAGCAAACAGCTGCGAGATCATGAGGATCTTTCGGCGGCTGGCCCACGAGGAGGGCAGATGCGTGATCGTCATCAGTCACACCGAAAAAATGTGGAGCTACGGAGATGAGATCTATACCATCGGAGGAAAGAAGGTGAAAGCCCCGAAGGGAAGTTGAAAAAACGATTCCTCCAGATGGGAGTTGAGAAAACGATTCCTCCTGATGGAAGTTGGGGAAATGATTTCTCTTGACGGGAGTTCCGGAATCGACTATAATCAGGCTAATTGGAATTAGCTTTATAAGATCGGCTCCGCAGTGATGCAGTGATCAAGATCAGCGGAACCGGTCTGAAGGAACGAAAAAGGAGACCGGAATGGATACAAAGCACAGAATACTCGAGGAGGCTCTGACCCTGTTTTCCGAGAAGGGTTATTCCAACGTCTTCGTAAATGATATCGCTGAGCGGGTGGGGATCAAGGCTCCTTCCCTGTACAAGCATTATAAGAACAAGCAGGCGATCTTTGATGCGATCATTGCCGAGATGCATCAGAGGTTTCTGGATCAGGCGCAGGTTCTGAACATTCAGGGAAATGATCCCTTTCGGGATGCGGAGATCTACAGCGGCTTTTCAGAGGAACAGTTGATCCGGCTGGGAACCGACCTGTTTCTGTACTACCTGCATGATGACTATATCAAGAAGTTTCGGAAGATGCTCACCATTGAACAGTTTCGTGATCCTTCGCTGGGTGCGGCATATTCCAAACTGTATGTAGATGATCCTCTGACCTACCAGGGGCAGCTCCTTGCCATTCTGGTTTCGGCCGGTGTGCTTCACGGAGAGAGCACAGAGACCATGGCGCTTCATTTTTATTCGCCCCTCTACCTGCTCTTAACCATCTGTGACCGTGATCCCTCCAGGGAGGAGGAAGCCATCCGGATCCTGGAAGGACATATCCGGGAATTTAATCGCTTGTATGGGAGGACAAAGGAATGAAGATCTTGATCATAAACGGCGGACCCCGCAAGGGAAATACCTGGCGGCTGACCATGGTTGTCAAAAAGATGCTGAAGAGATTTGACAGCAGTATCAGGTTTCGGGAAGTACATCTCTCCGAGGTGGGACTTCCCTTCTGCCTCGGCTGCTCCAACTGCTTCCGCAAGGGACACCAGACCTGTCCCCATTATCAGAAGATCCGGCCCATCATGGATCTGATCGAAGAGTGTGATGCGGTGATCTTCTCAGTGCCCTGCTATCAGGGACATTTGCCCGGCATCATGAAGAATTTCACGGACCACTTGGCATTTCTGTTGCACCGGCCCAGATACTTTAAGAAAAAGGCTCTGATCATTTCCACCACCGGCGGTGTCTCCGCAGGCAGCACCACCAAAGCCCTTGCGTCCACCTTGTCGGGCTGGGGCTTCAATAAGAGTTATCAACTGCCCATCACTGCATTCAGCTGGAATGATTATCACCCCACGAAAAATGACTTGAGAAAAACCTGTGAAGTGACCCATCGGTTCTACTTAGATGTCAACTCCGGGAAGATGCATACCCCTTCCCTCGGAGTAGTGATCCCCTTCAATCTGTTTCAGGCCATGTGCATCGGAAATAAAGGCGAGAAGGATTATCCAACGGAGGACAACCGCTTCTGGCCCAAGTACAAGGGCATGAATTATGCACCGGGGATCCCTCTGACGTTGCTTCACAGGTTACTTGGGACCGTGATGTATCTGGTAGGGAAAATGATCGCGGGAAATGTTGTGATCTCATATAAGAAGTGACCGGAGGAACTATGAACGACAGTCTGCGTGAATATCTGAGCTATTTCGGCATTGGTCTTAAGATCCTGCGGGTGAAGAAAACGGTCAAACCCGTAAAGGTATCCTTCGGACCTGATCCGGCTCAGTATTTTCTGTATTTTGAGCCGGAAAAAGTGAAGAGCGACAAGATTATTGTCTGGATCCACGGAGGCGGGTGGAACAGCGGCTCTCCGAAGTCTTTTGACTACGTGGGACAGTGCGTGGCAAAACAGGGCTATCGGTTCATTTCCCTCGGATACCGTCTGTCGCCGAGATACAAGTATCCCTGCCAGATCGCGGATGTGTGCAGGGGCTTCAACCTGGCTGTTGGTTTTTTGAGAGCCCGGAAGATCGATACCTCCCGGATCATCGTTGCCGGCCCCTCTGCAGGTGCACACCTGGCGTCCCTTCTGTGCTACAGCAGGAAGGTGCAGGAAAAGTACCATGTGGATGTTTCAAACATCATCGGTTTTATCGGTACCGGCGGCCCCTACAGCTTTCGGAAGGACTCAAAACCGGAGGTCCGTATGCTCCTGAATCAGTTATTCCGGAAGGGCTATGACCGCCGAAAGGGTGAGCCTGTAAAGCTGATGTCCCCAAGCTCTATTCCCATGCTTCTGATCCAGAGCCGTCATGACGGCCTGATCGAATACGCCTGCGCCGAAGACTTTCAGAAGAAGGCCCGGAAGGTGGGCAATGCCTGCGAGCTTTATACTCTGAATGATCTTAAGAGTACTCACACCAGGTATACCGCCGGAATGTTTTTGGAGACGAGAGAGGAAAACCGGGGGCTGGATCGGTTCTTTTCGTGGATTGAGGAGAGGGAAGAGACATGCAACCAAAGTATTAAATGTGTTTTTCAGAACCGTCCCCAATAACACAAAAATATGTTTTTTGGAACCGTCCCCATTGACACATATGAATTCGCCGATAAATTCATGAAAATTGATGAATTATTCAATGAATTCATCTTTTCCACTGTATTTTTTCGTTTCTATCGGTTATAATCAAGGGGTCCGGCTTGAACGGATCAGATTATGAGCCCCGGGGTGGGGCGGAAACGAAAAAAGGAGGTCTTTATGGGGATCATGGAAAGGCCCTCTGTCACAAAGTTTGCGGACGGAGGAAAGTATTGGGAGAACACATACGAAAAGTTTTATCTGAAGGCATATCTGCCGGCTACGAAGATTGACGGTCAGGTAAATAACTACGGATTCCGTGCACCGCTTCTTCTGGTATTTGAAGAAGAGAAGAAGACAATGGAAGAGGCAGTTGCATTTGCGAATGAGACCGGTCTGGAAAACATCGCATCTGCAGTGGATTCGGCAGTGCTGTATGTATATCCGACCTGCGAGGGCGGATGGAGTGCAGCAGACGAGAGTCTGTATGCAGCTGTGATCGCTGAGATCAAGATGGATCCCCGTTACGAGGACGGTCTTTGCGAGATCCGTAACTCCTTTACCGGAACCTTTGACGGATACTTTATCCGCGGAGCAAAGTTCCGTGCGGATATCTACAGCTACGGTGCATCCGCTGATTACGTGGCAAAGAATCTTTTGAAGACGCTTCAGGGCGAATATCTGTGGGGCCCCGGTGAGATCACTCCGGCTATGTGCTCCATGGAGAAGCTGTCGGTAGTACCTGCTCCCGAGCGTAAGGATATTGCAGTGCTCAGCGTAGGAAACTCTGCTGAGATCAATGCGGGCTTTGAAGGTTGCGAGAACCTGCTGATCAAGGATACCGCAGAGTATGAAAAGGATTTCAAGGCATTTGTCCGCAAGTTCAAGATGTGGTGCGGCAATATGGAGATCGAGCCGGATTTCGAAGAACTGAATATGGTGGAAGAGGCCGGCTTTACCGAGGTGAAGACCTCTCCTGATCACAGAGGTCCGTTTAAGGATACCGAGACTCACAAGGTGGGTTATTTTGCATATTACAACAAGGGGATCTTTGATGACGGTCCGGTACCGCTTCTCATCGGTTTCCACGGCGGCGGAGACTCCTCCATGTTCCTGACCTTTGTGTCCGGATGGTGGGAGGTATGCCACAAGTACGGCTTCCTGTATGTTTCCATTGAGAATCATCAGAACGTTACCGCTACAGAAGCCATTGAGGTTCTTGAGGATCTGAAGAAAAAGTATCAGATCGATGAGCACCGGATCTACGCCAGCGGCTTCTCCATGGGAAGCGGAAAGACCTGGGATATGTTCCAGGAATATCCGGAAGTCTTTGCCGGACTGGCACCTCACAGTGCCCTGTTCCCTGTTAAGAACAACCCCTTCGGTAAGTCCATCGAAGACGGCCTGAATATGGATACTCCCGTACCGCTCTTTTATTCCGGCGGTGAGAAGTCCCATTTGCCTGAGCTTCCTTTCCAGGCAGCAACCGGCTTAGAGCGTGTTGCTTATGCGGCTAAGGTCAATCGTCTGGTAAAGGCTGATCAGTTTGAAGCCTTAAACTATGATGACAAAGATAAATGGGAAGAGCCTGTTTACGGCGTTGCTCCGGACCGTGAGGAAAAGATCTTTGACGAATCCCGCGGAAGTACACTGACCATCCGGTATTATAACAGTGAAGACGGCGTATGCCGCACGGCATTTGCCTCCATCAGCGAACAGGTTCATGAGTGCAGACATCATACCTGCGAGAATGCATGGCTGTTCCTGTCTCAGTTTAAGAGATGATAATGTAAAACATCTCCTTTATCACTTAGTACAGAAGTGATGAGGGAGATGTTTTTTTGACGTTTTGCTTTTGTCATTTCTGTTTTGAAATAATACCAAAAAGTCCGTTCATGGCTGATTATCTATGGAAAAAGTGGAGATAATCAGCCGTGAACAGGTATTTTTACCTTCTCATGGCTGATTATCTCGTATTTATGGCATTTCTATGTTTTGTTGCTTTTCACTGAGATGATGATTATAATGGAATGCGGCAGAGCTTGGGGCGAGATGTTTCGGGCCGGAAAGAAAAGGTCTGATCAAAAAGATCACTTCAGGTGTCTTATGAAAAAACGGAGTCAAAGAAAAAGGGAAAAGCGGGAGGAAGAAGCGGATGAAACTGTTCATCGCCATTTTGAAGAACATCGGGGTAATCGTGCTGGCCATAGTGATCTTTGCTGTGGGGCAGATCATCGGAGGGGTCATTGAAGAGTATCTTCCGGTGCCGTATGTGAATGTGATCCTCGGTTGTATCATCCGGATCGCCGTTACCATGGGACTCGGCTGGCTTTTTGCCGTTAAGGGCCTGAAGATCAGCGCGAAGGATCTGGGGATCGTTTTGAAACCGGGGAAAACAGACCTTCTGCTCTATGCACTTGCCGTGTTGCTCCCGGTTCTGATGCTGGTGTTCTATATCTTTATCCTGCCCGGAAGGGAATATGTAGCCGGAAAGGGCTATTTTTGGCTCTATTTCGTGAATGCGGTCTTTTCCGTCGGTATCCCGGCGGGGATCACGGAGGAACTGGTGTTCCGCGGGCTGATCTTCCGTTACATGGAAAGGACTCTCGGTGTCAAAATTGCGGTGATCGTGCCCGCTCTTTTGTTTGCGTCCGTTCATATCTCGAATATGAAGACCTTTGATATCGTGGATCTCCTTTTGCTCTTATTTGCAGGTTCCACCGTTGCGATCCTGTTTACCATGTATGCACTCCGGTCCGGCTCCATCTATCCGGGGGCGTTTGCCCATGCCATCTGGAATGCCCTGATCATCGGGGGGATCTTCGGAATGGGTGAGATTGTAAACGGTGAGGTAAATGATTCCTATATCATAGTTCCCATCGAATCCGCCAGTAAGCTGCTGACGGGAGGTAATTTCGGTGTGGAAGCCACGGTTCCCGGGATCATCGGTTACTCTCTGTTTGCTCTGATCATTTTCCTGGTCGGCAGGAAAGCGGGGAGCACCGAGGGGGCTTCGTTGAAGGCAGAGGAAGAGAAATAATCATGGTAATTCCTGCATATTTATGCTATAATATGCTATTGAATTTTGTATGAGGTTTATACGGAATATCACCCCCAAAAGGAGAGGCGGAAATGTCGGATAATATCATAGAATTAAAGAATATCTTCAAGTCCTATGACGGAAAGATCAATGTGGTGGAAGATATCAATCTGGAGATCGAGAGAGGGGAATTTGTGACCCTGCTCGGACCTTCGGGCTGCGGAAAGACCACAACGCTGCGGATGATCGCCGGATTTGAACTGCCCACTTCGGGACAGATCTTACTTGACGGGAAGGATATTTCCGTGCTTCCGCCCAACAAGCGGCCTATTAATACAGTATTCCAAAAATATGCATTATTTCCCCATCTGAATATCTTTGAAAACATCGCCTTCGGTCTTCGGATGAAGGTGATCGAGGAGAAGGATCCCGCCACCGGAAAGGTGACCACGAGAAAACTGAAGGATAAGGAGATTGTGGAGAAGGTGCATCATGCTCTGGAGATCGTGGATCTGGAAGGGTTTGACAAGCGTTCCGTATCTACCTTAAGCGGCGGTCAGCAGCAGAGAGTTGCCATTGCAAGAGCTATTGTGAACGAGCCCAAGATCCTGCTTCTTGACGAGCCTTTGGGTGCGCTGGACTTAAAGATGCGTAAGGAGATGCAGATCGAGCTGAAGGCCATGCACAAGGAACTGGGCATCACCTTCATTTACGTGACCCATGATCAGGAGGAAGCCCTGACCATGTCGGATAAGATCGTAGTCATGTCCGACGGTTGTATCCAGCAGATCGGTACCCCCGAGGATATCTATAATGAGCCGGTGAATGCTTTCGTTGCCGACTTTATCGGCGAGAGCAACATCTTCAACGGCCGCATGGTGGATAAGCTGAAGGTGGAGTTCTGCGGAGTGGCATTTGACTGTGTGGATGACTATCCCAAGAACCAGCTGGTGGAGGTGGTGGTGCGTCCCGAGGACATCAAGATGATCCCTGCGGATACCGCCAAGCTGACGGGTACCGTGACCAGTGTGACCTTCAAGGGCGTGCACCATGAGATCACGGTGGAGAGCGGCAAGTATGAGCTGGTGATCCGTTCCACCCGTTCTGCCAAGGTGGGAGATGTGATCGGTATGAAGATCGGTCCCGAGGAGATCCACGTCATGGAGCGGGAGTCCTCCGACAACATCCTGGAAGGCGGAATGATGAATTCCGGCCTGTTTGCTTACGAAGGCACCATGATCCCCGTGAAAATGGAAGAGCAGTATCCGGGCTCTGTAACCCTGGATGAAGAAATGGTGAAGCTTCCTGACGGCCGTGAGGTGACAGCTTCCGATCTGGATATGCGGATGATCATTCCCATCGACGCCATTTCCATGAGCGATGATCCCAAGGCCGGGATCTTTGCCGGCAATATCATTTCCCTGATCTATAAGGGCGACCATTATAAGTATGTGGTGCGTACCAAGAACGAAACGGACTTTGTGGTGGATGATGAATTCCTCTGGAATGAAAATGACTATGTCAGCCTGGTGGTTGATATGAAGAGAGTCCGCCTGGAAGTGATGGATAAGGAGGAAAAGAAGTGAAGGGTGTTGTGCTGACAAGAAAGCAGCTTGCCATTCCTTACGCGATCTTTCTGATCCTGTTTGTGGCTCTTCCGCTCATCATTCTGATCTACTATGCCTTTACGGATTCCGCAGGCAGATTCAGTCTGGATGCGCTGCTGCACTTTTTTTCCGATACGAATACGACAGGTACGCTGGTCTACAGCCTGGGAGTTTCCTTTGTGGTGACCGCTGTGTGCCTTCTCATTGCCTATCCTCTGGCCTATATCCTGGCAAGAGGCGGCCTGAAGAACAGTTCCGCACTTCTGCTGCTGTTCATTATGCCCATGTGGATCAACTTTACCCTGCGGATCACCGCGTTAAAAGAGATCCTGACCCTTCTGGAGGGGAATCTGGCATATTATCCTTTTTTGAATACCGTTGTTGGTATGACCTATGACTTTCTGCCCTTTATGGTGCTGCCTCTCTACACCTCCTTCCTGAAGCAGGATAAGGACTTGAATGAGGCGGCTGCAGACTTAGGGGCGGGAGCTCTTCAGGTATTCCTCAGGGTGACACTGCCTCTGTCCGTTCCGGGCATCATCAGCGGTGTGACCATGGTGTTCCTGCCGGCCATGACCAACTATGTAGTGCTGGATATGCTCTATAATTCCACCTACATCATGGGAAGCCTGATCGGCAGCTATTTCTCCGCTTATGACTGGCACAACGGATCACTGATCGCCTTTGTGCTGCTCATTATCATCCTTGCCATTACACTGGTCACCAACCGTTTCGGTGAGGAGGATGACGGTAAGAGAGGAGGGATGACGGTATGAAAAAAGTACTTTCCTGCTGTTATCTGGGTCTGGTGCTGGCCTTTATGTACCTGCCGATCCTGATCCTGGCCTTCTACAGCTTTACGGATTCCACCATGATCGGTTCCGTGCGGAGCTTTTCTCTGCAGAACTACCGCACCCTGATCGAGACGGAGGATTTAAGAAACATGGTCATCGGAACCGTGCTCCTTGCACTGGGTTCCGCCCTTCTGGCAACGGTTCTCGGAACCCTGGGGGCTATCGGTACCTTCTATTCCGGAAGGATCACCCGGGGCTCCGTAGCGGCTTTAAACCAGATCCCTGTGGTAAATGCGGACGTTGTGACCGGTTTCTCCCTCTGTGTGCTCTTTGTGGCAACCTTTAAGATGGACAAGAATACCTTCCTCCCGCTGGTGATCGGACACACCGTTTTGGCGTCTCCCTTCGTGTATCTGGCGGTCCTGCCGAAATTAAAGCAGATGGACGGCAGTCTTTATGAAGCGGCTTTGGACTTAGGAGCCACCCCTGCCATTGCCCTGGTGCGGATCGTGATCCCCCAGATCATTCCGGGGATCCTCTCCGGATTCATGCTGGCAGTGACCCTGTCCTTTGACGATTACTTTATTACAACCTATACCAAGCCGGCCACCTTTGATACCATCAGTACCTACGTGGTAAATGCAACCAGAGGCTCTCAGACCGGCATCAAGACAGCTCTTTGGGCCCTGTCCACCATCATTTTCCTGGTGGTGATCGCAGCAGTTCTGATCATGAACCTGGCAGGCAGAAAGCCTGCGGAGGATCTGGCAGAGTCGAGGGGAGGTGCAACGGTATGAGAAAAAGGTTTGCACTGGCCCTGGCGCTGGCCATGACTGTACTTCCTGCGGCAAACGCCGTGCCTGCTCTGGCCAAGAATGAGGACGGAGATAACCACGAGGTGGTGCTCCGGGTCTGCAACTGGGAAGAGTATATCGATGAGGGCGGCTGGGAAGAAGACGAGCTGATCGAGCTGGATAACGACGTATCCATCCTCGGGGAAAACTCCATGGTGGAGGACTTTGAGGAGTGGTACTTTGAGACCTACGGACGCAAGGTCCGGGTGGAGTATTCCACCTTCGGAACCAACGAAGAGCTCTACAACATGCTGACCTTAGGCGACGTTTATGACGTGGTCTGCCCCTCCGATTACCTTCTTATGAGGCTCATGAGTGAGGGCAAGGCGGTTCCCTTCTCCGATCATTTCTATGATGAGACGGATCCCGACAACTATTATGCCCGGGGCGTTTCCGACTATATCCGGGGCGTTTTTGAGGAAAATGAGATCGACGGAAAGATCTGGGCGGATTACGCTGCAGGCTATATGTGGGGAACCACCGGTATCGTATACAATCCGGAGTATGTGACAGAGGAGGAGGCTTCCTCCTGGCAGCTGTTTACCAACCCCAAGTTCTCCCGGAGAGTCACCATCAAGGACAATGTCCGGGACTCCATGTTTGCGGCTTTGGGGATCGTTCACAGAGACCGGCTCATGTCCGAACAGTTCCGGGCGGATCCGGAGTATTCAGAGAAGCTGGCTGCTCTTATGAACGACACTTCCATTAATACCGTGGATGCCTGTGAAGAGGTGCTCCGGGCCATGAAGGAGAATGCTTACTCCTTTGAGACGGACAGCGGTAAGTCCGACATGGTCATCGGCCGTGTCTGGGCCAACTATCAGTGGTCCGGCGATGCGGTCTATTCCCTGGATCAGGCGGAAGAGGACGGAGTGGAGCTTTACTACCGTGTACCGGAGGAGTGTTCAAACCTCTGGTTTGACGGATGGATCATACTTCAGAAGGGCATTTCCCAGGATCCTGCAAAGCAGCATGCGGCAGAGGCCTGGATCAATTTCCTTTCCAGACCGGACAATGCGGTCCGGAATATGTATTACATCGGCTATACTTCCACCATTGCAGGCGGAGAGGACGATACGGTCTTTGAGTACATGAACTGGTGCTACGGCGCCGAGGAAGATGACGAAGAGGCTGTGGAATACGATGTTTCCTATTTCTTCGGCGAGGACAGTGTGATCTCGGCAGATGCATCCTATATGGACCGTCAGCTGATCGCTCAGTACCCCACGGAGGAGATCATTGAGCGCTGTGCGGTCATGGGCTTCTTTGATGATGAGGAGCAGGCCCGGATCAACCGGATGTGGATCAACGTGCGCTGCTTTACCTTAAAGCAGGCGGCGCCCTTCCTGATCGTTGCCGGGGTGGTGATCCTTCTTCTTGCAACGCTGATCGTGATCCGATATGTGAAGAGACAGAGGATCTATTCCTCAGGGAAATGACCGGTAATAACCGAAATACGAACGGATCATGACAAGATAAGGTTTGCCGACTACTGAATCATGGCCGGTGAATGTCGGACCGGGGAGAAGGTTTCGGGCTGAAAGAATTGTGAGAAATCAAAAAAGTTTATTGGGACTTAAGTTAGGGTATTTCAGATTGGGAGGTTTAGAACTATGAGGGAAGAGAAAAAGGGCGGAATGTTG
>JAGACB010000260.1 GCA_017614345.1 Lachnospiraceae bacterium | reverse complement strand
GGAAGAAAGATCGTGGGCGATGCTGACATTTTCCTGTTCCATGACATTGACGCAGGAAACCTGGTTTACAAGACTCTGGTTCATACCACCAGCGCTGTAAACGGATGTATCCTGGTGGGAACCGCAGCTCCCTGCATCCTGACCTCCCGTTCGGATACCTTTGAAGTAAAGCTGAACTCCATTGCCCTGGCTGCAGTTGTAGCTGAGAAAATGAAGCAGGCAAAGAACGCATAATCATTTATTGAAACATGTCTGTCAGAGAAGAGGACAGACCGGAAAGGAGAAAATATGTATCGTATTCTGATCATCAATCCCGGCTCCACCTCCACCAAGATCGGTGTTTATGAGGATGAAAACCAGGTATTTGACAAGACCTTAAGACATACCACTGAGGAGATCGCTCAGTTCGCAACCATTGCAGACCAGAAGGATTTCAGAAGAAACATCATTCTGGATGCCCTGAAGGAAAATAACATTGACGTGAAGTCCATTCAGGTAGTAGTAGGCCGCGGCGGTCTTTTAAGACCTATCCCGGGCGGAACCTATGAGGTAAATGACAAGCTGTACGAGGACTGCCTGAAGGGCGTTCAGGGTCAGCATGCATCCAACCTTGGCGGTATCCTTGCAAAGGATATTGCGGATGAGATCGGCGGAAGAGCATTCATCGTTGACCCTGTATGTGTTGACGAGCTGGCTCCGGTTGCAAGACTCTCCGGTTGTGCTGAGATCGAAAGAACCAGTATCTTCCACGCACTGAACCAGAAGGCTATTGCAAAGCGTTATGCAAGAGAGCAGGGCGTTCCTTATGATTCCCTGAATCTGATCGTAGTTCACATGGGCGGCGGTGTTTCCGTAGGTGCTCATAAGAACGGCCGTGTAGTTGACGTATTCAACGCACTTGACGGCGACGGTGCATTCTCTCCCGAGCGTGCAGGAGCTGTTCCGGTAGGTCCCCTGGTTAAGCTTTGCTTCTCCGGTAAGTACACCGAGAAGGAAGTTTACAGAATGCTGGTTGGAAACGGCGGTCTGAACAGCTACCTCGGAACCAATGATTTCCACGGTTCTCTGGTTGCTTCCCAGAACGGAGACGAGAAGGCTAAGGCTGTGATCGAGGCATTCTGCTATCAGATCGCAAAGAACGTAGGCGCTATGGCTGCAGTTCTTGAAGGTAAGGTAGATCAGATCCTCTTCACCGGCGGTATTGCTTACAACCCCGAACCCATTGAAGAGTTCAGGAGAATGGTCGGCTTTATCGCACCCATCACCGTATATCCCGGTGAGGATGAGCTTCTGGCTCTGGCACAGGGCGGCCTTCGCGTAATGAACGGCGAAGAAGAGGTTTGTGTATATTGATCTGAATTGAAAGAGGCCTGTCACAATTGTGGCAGGCCTCAGTTTTTTTTATTCAGTTGATTGATCGAAATCCTCCACGTCGATGTCCGGCGGAGCATCGATCTCTTTTCCTACGTAACCGCCGTTTTTTCGTCGTTGCTTTACACATTCCGTCAGGAGATACTCGATCTGCCCGTTGACGGAACGGAAGTCGTCCTCGGCCCACGACGCCAGGTCATTGTAAAGCTTTTCGGAAAGGCGTAAGGGAATCTGCTTCTTTGCTGCCATCTTAGTAGATGCTACCTGAGTTTACTACAGGCTGGGCATCGTGGTTGCCGCAGAGTACTACGAGAAGATTGGATACCATGGCTGCTTTTCTTTCCTCGTCAAGCTCTACCACGCTCTTTTCGGAGAGCTGCTCAAGAGCCATCTCTACCATACCTACAGCACCGTCAACGATGAGCTTTCTTGCATCTACGATTGCGGATGCCTGCTGTCTCTGAAGCATTGCTGCTGCGATCTCGGGAGCGTAAGCCAGATAGGTGATCCGCGCTTCAATGATCTCAAGACCTGCGGGCTTTACCTTCTCCTGGATCTCTTCCTTGATCCGCTGTGCCACAAACTCGCTGGAACCGCGAAGGCTGCCTTCATCGGCAATGCCGTCACCGGTGGTATCTACGTTGGGTGCTACGTCATAGGGATAGAGTCTTACGATATTTCTGAGGGCGGTATCACACTGAAGGGAAAGATATTCCTTGTAGTTGTCAACGTCGAATACTGCCTTTGCGGTATCGGTCACTCTCCAGATCACGGCAATGCTGATCTCGATGGGATTTCCGAGGCAGTCATTGATCTTCTGACGGTTATTGTTCAGGGTCATCATCTTCAGGGAGATCTTCTTATTGGCAGCAGCGGAGCTGTGCTGTACGGTTTCACCGGTTGCAAGATTCACAGTGGAGGATGCCTGGGCAGATACATCACCGCTCTGACGGAGCTTGGTGGAAGCTGCAGGGTTCACTGCGTTGCAGAAGGGATTTACAAAGTAGAAGCCGTCTCCCTTGATGGTGCCCACATACTTACCGAACAGAGTGAGTACCAGTGCTTCCTGAGGTCCCAGGACCTTCAGACCGGCGGGAAGGATCCAGCTGATGATCATCAGCACGATCAGGGTGATGAATCCGACGATGCTTAAAATGTTTCCTCCCTGAGAATTAAACATGAGAAGGAACATGGCCGGAAAAGCGAAGAGGTTATAAGCGATGATGAGGATCAGTACCAGCATACCGTACTTTTTGGTGGTTAAGATTTTTTCTTTCATAGTAGTTACTCCTTTACTGTTTGATTCACTATAGTGGGTCATCTGCGGCCGGTTCAAGGTCCGGCCAATGGTTTTTTTCAGGGAAACGGTGTTATTCCGCCTGAAATAGGTTCTTTCAGGAAGAGGTCGTGCTCAACCTGATATCAAAACGATATCACATTGAAATGTACTTGTCAAGCATCCGCAGAAAGTGTAAGAAATGGCTTCCTGCTTATTGTTTGCGTAATATATCGTAAGGAATTTGTCAGATTCAAATCGTTGTAATTCCTTATAGATTCATGTATTATAAGAAAGTAAAACAGTTTGCCGGTCGCAGACCCGCAAACGATCGTCGATGATACGAAGTATGATCGGCACATCCCGTTTCCGGAGCAATGCGAAGGAAACAATCCTTTGATCATATATAAGGGTAATTAATCGAAAGACTCTGCCGGATGTACGGGCAGGGGAAGGAGGAGAATATGGGTGGTGTGGTAGTTGTGATCATTATCATTGTTGTAATGATCATTCTTGCGATCGCTCTGTGTGTGGCCGGCGGTATTCTGGTGACCATCCTGACAACTTTGGGGATCCTGGTTGGTTCCATGACAGGAGGTTCCACGACGGCACCGACGATCCCCAGTATTACGCAGCCGTCATTTTCCTATGATATAGGAGAGCTGATGACGGATGAGGATCTTGAGAACTGGTTCCTGGATCGGCCGGAGGGTACTACCGAGGAAGGTTCGGAGGAGAGCAGCGAAGAGAACAGTACCAAGCCGGAGAACAGCGGCGTTACGGATCAGAGTCAGTTCAAGAACTACGGAGAGGATTGCAAGACTACGATCCTTGTATATATGAACGGTTCCGATCTTGAAACCGAGGACGGAATGGCAACGGCAGATCTGGAGGAGATGGCTGCTGCAAAAGCTTCCGACCAGGTCAATATCGTGATCGAAACCCTGGGGACCACGTCCTGGCAGACAGCCGGCATTTCCGGTGATACTGCTGAGCGTTATCAGTTAAAGAACGGACAGCTGGTTCAGCTTCAGACCGGTCTCGGTAAGGTAAGTGCTTACGATCCTGAAACTCTGACGGATTTCATTACCTACGGAACATCCAACTTCCCTGCAGACCGTTACTTCCTGATCCTCTGGGATCACGGCGGCGGACCTGTTTACGGATACGGCTACGATCTCTGGAGCGAGGATGAGAGTGCTCTGACCGCTTCCGAGCTGAAGAAGGCCCTGACGGATGCAAACGTTCATTTTGATATGGTAGGCTTTGATGCCTGCATCATGGGATGCCTGGAGATCTCTTCCGCAGTGGAGGATTACGCAGACTATCTGGTT
>JAGACB010000259.1 GCA_017614345.1 Lachnospiraceae bacterium | reverse complement strand
TTTCTTCTTTTCTCTTTTTTCTCTTCTTTTTTCACTCACCATGCTTTCACCCTTCGTCCCCGTAATGCACTTCATTCATCAAAGCACATATTCTAAGATGACTCATTGGCTACTTGCCGTTCCCGTAACCACTCTGCATGTGGTCTTTCATTTGTATGACAGGTGTTATGCATCTACCCCCTGCCATAAGTCCCTGTATTTCAAGGGATTGCCATTTCGGATAACATTTGATATTCCTTCTGTTATTTCTTGATCGGATCCGATTCTTCCGGGTTTCAGACTCTTTTTCTCTGTCCCGCCAGTCATTTCAGGAGCTGATGTCACTCAGTCTCCGATCCGTACATCGTCCGGGGCCCGCAGGCCCTTTTCGGATGTATGGCATATTTTTGCCGATTGATCCTTTATCAGGATCAATCTGCTACGATCCCGCTACGAAGGGAATCGGATGCGTCAGCACCCGCAAGGATCCTGACCAGCTCCAGGCCCAGCTCCATCGCTGTTCCCAGGGCTCTGCTTGTTGTGATGTTACCGTCCGTTACGACCTTGTCTGTTAAAACGGTCGCACCGATAAGACCATCTTCCATTCCGGGATAGCAAACTGCTTTCTTCCCTTTCAGGAATCCCAACTCACCGAATACGGTGGGTGCTGCACAGATCGCAGCAATTCTGCCGCCCTTTGCATTGTGGGCGATCAGTTTATCGGTCAATGTCTTGCAGGCCGCCAGGTTCTTGGTTCCCGGCATTCCGCCCGGTAAAAACAGGACGTCTTCTTCGGTCTCCGAGATCTCTTCCATCAACACATCGCTGGTGATCTTGATCCCGTGTGCTCCGGTGATGACTTCCTTTCCGCTGATGGAGGTAAGCACGGTTTCAATACCGGCTCTCCTAAGCAGATCCACAACAGTCAGGCATTCCACTTCTTCGAGGCCGTCTGCCATAAAAGCATAAACCTTCATGAAATGTCCTCCATATTTTCTCTTCACTCGGCCTTTCACGGGCTTTTTCCTTATGATCAAAGGATTTCGCATTCCCGAAACCGCAGGTTTCAGATGGGTATACTTCACCCGATGATAGACCATAATCATTATAAAAGTGAAAACCTGCTTTTGTCAAACCGTTTTTTAAAAATTTTGTAATATTTCGGATGATATATTTTATAGGACACAAAAATACGGATGACAGACAGGCTGTCATCCGTAAAACACTTGTTATTTGTTTCTCCTCTTACTTAAGACCCTTAGCTCCCAGCTTCATGGCCTTGCCGAAGTTAAAGTTGGTAATGGTAGCACCGGTGAAGTCTGCAAAGGAAACGTTGCCGCCGAAGAAGGAAGCATCCGTCAGGTCTGCGCCCTTAAAGTTTGCTCTCGCAGCACTGCACCCTGCCAGGTTCGCACCCTTCATGTTGGCGCCGGAAAGATCGGCATTGTAGAAGGTGCAGGGCTCTGTTTCCAGAGACGAGGTATTCGAAAGGTTGACACCCTTCATGCTGGCTCCGTAGAAGTTTACTGCCGCAAGCTTGATCCCTTCAAAGTTTGCTCCGTCCAGGATGGCGTTTCTGAAGGATGCATGGGATACAAAGCCTTTTACCACGTTGAAGCGAACGTTCACGAGAACGGCATTGTCAAAACGTGTATCAAAGAAATGTGCATCACGCATATCCGATCCGCTCAGATTGGTGTTTCTGAGATCGGTCTTGCCCATTTCCGCGTTACGGAAATCAACGTCCTGGAGATCTCTTCCTGCAAGACTCAGGCCG
The DNA here is from genome assembly GCA_017614345.1 of Lachnospiraceae bacterium. Classification (GTDB taxonomy): domain Bacteria; phylum Bacillota; class Clostridia; order Lachnospirales; family Lachnospiraceae; genus JAGACB01. The sequence continues at coordinate 1,130 of JAGACB010000259.1, read as the reverse complement.
GTAAGAACAGCGCCCTTAAAGTCTGCTTTCTTTCCATCAGGCTTTCCTGCCAAAAAAGCTGCATGTGCATCAAGAATCTGGTTCAATTCATTCTGTAACATAACCCTCACTCCTTTTCTTCTATATTTTCCCGTATGTCAGTTCTAAAAGTGTAATTCCACACCTGACATTTTTGAAATCCCGTCACTCAAAAAGTACCTTTTTGGTTGATAGTTATAGCATAATACAAAACATTCCCAGACGCAATAGAACAATCAAACTTTAATAGATTTTTATGGATTTTTTGGTATTTTGTGTTAAACTATTATCATACGACTTTAATTGCTAAACTATTACGAAATACGCAGCAAAAACAGGAGGGTTCCCATGGAGATCGAACGCAAATTTCTGATCAGGCAGCTGCCTGAGAATTACAAGTCATTTCCCCATAAAGAACTGGAGCAGGGATACCTGTGCACTGATCCCGTGATGCGTGTCCGCCGAGAGGGTGACACCTGGTACATGACCTATAAAGGCCGTGGTCTCCTCTCTCACGAGGAGTATAATCTCCCCCTCACCAGGGAGGGCTACGAGCACCTTATCAAGAAGGCCGACGGCATCATCATCACCAAGACCCGTTACCTGATCCCCTGCCCGCCCTACATGATCGAGCTCGATGAGTTTCACGGTGTCTATGAGGGACTGATCTTTGCCGAGGTGGAATTCCCCGACGAGGAAGCCGCTCACGCCTTCTGTCCGCCTGAGTGGCTGGGGGAAGATGTCACATATAACAATTGTTACTACAACAGTAACATGAGTCAGAGTGCCGACTGGTGGGTAAAGAAAGACAACGCTGAATAAGACTCTGCAGGAGATTCCCGCAGCAGTCTGCACAGTTGATCTGAATCTAAGCGGATCAACATCGTAAACAAACATTTCCAAAGGATTGATAACACATGTCCGTAAACAAAGATGATCGAAACAACGATCACAGAAAACGGAATAATAGTTCACAGCGAGGAAGCACCACCCGTGACAGCAGAGCTTCACATAAGCGTACTTCTGCACGCGATACCGGAGGCTCACAACGGACCGAGGCTACACGCAGATCTGCCTCATCCTCTCCTCCCCGCAGGCTCACAGCCAAAGGC
>JAGACB010000258.1 GCA_017614345.1 Lachnospiraceae bacterium | reverse complement strand
TCATCAGTATCAGGATCTGCCCTAAGTGAGGCAAACATTTTTATGAGTAACAGAAAACGGCTGAAACGGGATACCCGGGCAAGCAGAGAGGAAAGAAGAAAGCAGGAACACAGGGAAAAGAGAAAGCTGTTCCGCAGCATGCAGCAGAAGCTGATCATTTTCTTTGCGTTTGTGGTAGCCGCACTCGTCGGCCTGGGCTTCAGAGTGGCCTATTTAAGCCACGCAAAGGGTACCGAGTACTCCAAGCAGGTTTTGATGCAGCAGCGGTACGATTCCAGAACCCTCCCTTATAAAAGGGGCGAGATCCTGGATGTGAACGGCACCAAGCTGGCTTACAGCGAGAAGGTATACAATCTGATCGTGGATGCGAATGAGCTCACCGAGAGCAGGAAGGAAGATGCTCTGACGGAGACCATGAGTGCCCTGAGCAGATGCTTCCAGGTAGACACCATTGAGCTGACCCAGTACATTAAGGAGAATCCCAACAGCCAGTATTACGTGGTGAAAAAGCGGATCCCCTACGAAGAGGTGGAGCCCTTCCTGAGTGCAAAGGAAGAAAACGCTTCGATCTGCGGCGTCTGGTTTGAAGAAGAGTACAAGAGACAGTATCCGAATAACACGCTGGCATCTTCCGTGATCGGATTTACCGGAACGGACAACAACGGAACCTACGGACTGGAGGAGTTTTACAACTCTACGTTGAACGGATCCAACGGCCGCGAATACGGATATCTTTCGGAAGAGTCCACACTGGAGAGAACAACGATCCCGGCGCAGGACGGAAACACGCTGGTAACAAGCCTGGATGCCAATCTTCAGGCGATCGTGGAAAAATACATGCTGGAGTTTGCCGAAGAGCACCGCGGCGAATACAGGGAAGGCGAAGACGGCGTCAAGAACATGGGCGTCATCATGATGAATCCCAAGACCGGCGAGATCATGGCGATGGCGGACTATCCCAGCTTTGATCTGAACGATCCGAAGAACCTGAGCTCTTTCCTTTCACAGGAAGAGATCAGTGCCATGGATGATAAGGCGACCTACGACTATCTGAACAGGCTCTGGAGAAACTACTGTATCTCCGATACCTACGAGCCCGGTTCCGTAGCCAAGGCCCTGACCGTAGCGGCAGGCCTCGATTCCGGTAAGCTCAAAGGAAATGAAACCTATTTCTGCGGCGGTAAGATGAATGTCAGCGGACACGAGATCAAATGTCATAACCACGCCGGACACGGCATGGTGGATCTTTCCGGAGCCCTTGAGAAATCCTGTAACGTAGCACTGATGCAGATCGGTGAACAGGAAGGCAAAGAGACGCTGATGAAGTATCTTTACAACTTTAATATCGGCCTGAAGACAAATGTGGACCTGGCCGGTGAGGCGCGGACGGATTCGCTGGTATATGATGTTGAGAATATGGTAAATTCCGACCTTGCGATCTCCACCTTCGGACAGGGCTATAACGTGACCATGATCCAGATGATCTCGGCATTTTGTTCGGTCATCAACGGCGGAAAGTACTATGAGCCTCACGTGGTAACCCAGATCAGGGATTCCATGGGAACGACTATCAAGAAGATCGAACCCAGGATTTTGAAGCAGACAATATCGGCTACAACCTCCGATACCATGAGGGAGTATCTGACAAATGTATGTATCACCGGTACCGGTGTGACGGCAGTGCCTGCCGGATATGAGATAGGCGGTAAGACGGGAACGGCGGAGAAACAGCCCAGAGGAACAGGCAATTACGTAATGTCCTTCATGGGATTTGCGCCGGCAGACGATCCCCAGGTTGTGATCTACTGCGTCATCGATGAGCCTAACGTAGCGGATCAACCCCATTCCACCTTTGCACAGGAAGTGGTTAAGAAGATCTTAACGGAAGCTCTTCCCTACCTGCATATCTACAGGACAAGGGAGCTTACCGAAGAGGAGACCGAGGAACTCAGCTCCCTGAACCTTCTTGAGAATCCGGGCGAGCCCGAAAGTGAAGAAGAACAGGATGCCGATGCCGAGGGAGAGAGTCAGGACGGTGAAAGCGAAGGGCAGAACGGCGAGGATGATCCCGAAGGTGAAAAGAAGCCGGGCAGCGATTTTGCCATCGATCCCGAAACGGGATATCCCATCGATCCGGACACGGGAGAGCTTTTGAATCCCAACAGCTATTCGCCCGTTGATCCCACTTCCTCCGATCTGGACGGACTGGAAGGTGTGAAAAATGATCCTTCCCAGACAACGGATCAGCAGGAGTATAATCCTTCACCAAACGGTAATGACAGTAATTCTTCCGGTGTGGGCGCAGGCTCATCCATCGGAGGAGACAGTGTAGATATTCAGTATAATCCGGATTCCCTTCGTGGCGGGAATTCAGAAAGCAGTGATTTTGGAGCCGGAGCAGGATTCTAGAGCAACGGTTGGTCCATAAAGAAAACCGGTATCAATAGTGCTACATTGATGCCAACGGCGGCTTCCGTTTCCCTCCTTTCGCGGACGCCGCCGTTTTCCTTGCCAGCTGAAAGGGTTTGTG
>JAGACB010000257.1 GCA_017614345.1 Lachnospiraceae bacterium | reverse complement strand
TTGCCTCCCTTCCGTAGTCAAAAAAGTTTCTTCTTTTTGGCTCGCCAAAGACTGTGACTGCGGATTTCTGCTTTTGCCTCTCTTTCGTAGTCAAAAAAGCTTCTTACTTTTAGCTCGTCAAAGACTGTGACTACGGATTTCCGTTTTTACCTCTCTTTCGTAGTCAAAGATGCTTCTTACTTTTGGCTCGCCAAAGACTGCGACTGCGGATTTCTGTTTTTGCCTCTCTTTCGTAGTCAAAGATGCTTCTTACTTTTGACTCGCCCAAAACTGTGACTACGGATTTCCGCTTTAGCCTCTCTTCCGTAGTCAAAGATGCTTCTTACTTTTGGCTCGCCAAAGACTGTGACTACGGATTTTCGCTTTGACCTGATTTCCGTAGTCACACCCTACGTTTAAACACAAAAAAACAGCGAGAATACACATACCGCAATTATCGCTGTGTTTACGCCCCCAAAACCCCAAGAAACTCTTCTCAATTACAGCGATAAACAGCCTACAGCAATTATCGCTGTGTTTACACCTCCAACACCCCAAGAAACTCTTCTCGATTACAGCGATAATCAACTTTCCGCAATAATCGCTGTTTTCGCCCTCACATATTATTCTCTCACCACGTAAATAATCTCTCACCGTGTTATTATTCTCTCACTTTCTTTTCGAAAAATTTACAAACAAAAAGATAACATTATTTGACATCTATTAGAATAGGGTTTAAAATGAAAAGTACGATAACTTGGGCAATTATATGCAAACAGAATTGCTGATATGATCACAAGAAACAGGAAGCATCCTGAAAACAAAACGGAATCCCGGGAAGGTTTTCAGGTAATTAACATCACTTATGAAGAAAAAAGCAGCTTGATACAGTCTATTTCACAGATCAGGAGGACCGCCTATGTCCGAAATGAAACGTAAACGAATAGCCCTGTATGTGGGGCAGGCGGATGAAGATTATCAGAGCCGGGTCATCTCGGGGTTTCTTAAGTCGGCCTTTGCCTCAGACTGGGATGTGTGCATTTTCAGTATGTACCATAAATATCAGGACACTGTTGTTCGAGCAGACGGAGAGACCAATATTCTTCGTCTGGCTCCTCTTGCGCTGTTTGACGGCGTGGTGGTCATGGCGGATACGCTGCAGACCGCCGGTGCGGTGAAGAACCTGGAGAAGGAGCTGCACAAGCATTTCCGGGGACCGGTGCTGTTTATTGAAGGGGAGAGCAAGTATTTCCCCAGTGTGTTCTCCAAATGCGATGAATCCATAGCAAAGCTGACGGACCACCTGATCACGGAGCACGGGTATAAGGATATTGCTTATCTGTCCGGGAAAAAGTGGCACAGGCATGCCAAGGAACGCCAGGCGGCCCTCAGTGCAGCCATGGCAGCTCACGGGCTGACCTTGGAGCCGGACCGTATCATCTACGGGGATTTCTGGTATACCAGCGGTGAGCACTGCGCGGATGTGTTGCTGGCTTCCAAAAAGGGTCTGCCGGATGCGGTGCTTTGTGCCAATGACGCCATGGCCATAGGCCTTTGCCGTGCCTTTGAAAAGCGCGGTGTAAAGGTGCCGGAGGATGTGGCAGTGGTCAGCTATGACTCCACCTTTGAAGGTCAGACCTCTCCGAAGCGCATCACCTCCGTACTGATCTCCGCCTACGAAACGGGGCAGTATGCTGCTGAATTTCTGAATGCTTCTTTTGAAGGAAAAGAGCCGGAACCCTTCCGGACAAATGTTAAAATATTGATCGGAGAAAGCTGCAACTGCTCCGGAAACCGGATCAACATGCCGGAATTCTCCATGCTCCGCAGCACCTGGGATACCCCCATCTCCGAATGCGGTTTTGATTCCGTGAACAATTCCATGCCGGAGGAGCTTCTGGTCCAGCCGGATCTGGAGGGCTTCTTGGGCACCGTTTATTCCTACGCCTATCAGCTGACGGGTGTGGAAAGTTTCCATTTGTGCCTGTGCGATCCCTGGAAATATATGGACCGCTCCAACAATCTCTCCATCCCAAACTCCGGTTATCCCGAGCGCATGGTCTATGCCCTGCGTTATCGGGCGGATCATAAGGACGGACTGGCCGCCCTGACGGAAACATTTGACACGGATTGTCTGCTGCCGGGGCTGGAGGAGGATGTGGGCCATCCCAGAGCCCTCCAGTTTACGCCCCTGTTCTTTGAAAACAACTGCTTCGGGTATGCAGTGGTGGATTACGGCACAGAGCCCAAGAGCTATGACGCCCTGTACCGCAAGTGGATCTATCAGGTGATCCGGGGCCTTGAGGGCCTTCGAAGATTCGTCACCGCCCGCAGCCTTCAGGCACAGCTTGATAAGGTCAAGGCAGGAAAATTCTCTGCCATGGCCGCAGTTTACGAACGACTGGATGATGACGAAAAGGAAGAATACGAGCTTGTTACCAAGATCCTGGACGACAACCTCCTGTCCTACCGCTTCCAGCCCATCGTCAATACCTTGGACGGCGAAGTCTATTCCTACGAGGCGCTGATGCGCTCCGCCACGGATAAGCGTGTGCCTCCCCTTTCCATTGTCAAATATGCCGACATGCAGAATCGTCTGGCGGATGTGGAACGGGCAACCTTCAGGAATGTTCTGAAGATCGTGGATGATAACCTGGACCGGATCGGAGATGCGAAGATCTTCATCAATTCCATCCCCGGCGTCCGTCTCTCCGCCGACGATCTTTCGGCGGTGGAACACTATTTAAAGAAGCTGGGTGACACCGTGGTGGTGGAACTTACCGAGGAATCAGAACTGGAAGATGAAGATCTTGAGCGTCTGAAGGAAATGTTCAAGCGGATGGATGTGAAGATTGCCGTTGACGATTACGGCACCGGCTACTCCAACGTCAGCAACCTCCTGCGCTATATGCCGGATTACGTCACGATCGACCGCGTGCTCCTTCGGGACATCCAGAATCAGCCCCAGAAGCAGCACTTCGTAAAGGAAGTCATCGGCTTCTGCCACGATAACGGCATTCTGGCTCTGGCAGAGGGCATTGAGACCACCGAAGAGCTCCGTGCCTGCATTCTCCTGGGTGCGGATCTGATCCAGGGCTTCTATACCGGCAAGCCGGAAAATGATTTCACACTGGAGATCGATCCCCGGGTTCGGGAAGAGATCGCCCGTTACCATGAAGAATATCTCCACGGCGGAGCTGTACGTCAGTACGTGGCCGGTATGACCAACCGCATCAGCCTGTCAGCCCTAAGCCGGGACGGTGTCAGCGAGATCGTGGTGGGGCACGGTCCCATGATCTACAAGGACGTGACGGTGTTCGGAACTCCCGGCGTCAAGACCAATGTCCACATCAAGGTGGAGGCCGAATACAAGGGTCTCATTACCCTGGAAAATGCCTGCCTGTCAAATGATGTGAAGAACCCCTGCATTGAGCTGGGAGAAAACTCCGATGTAACGTTAGTCATCACCGGGGAAAATGTCCTCAAAAATACCGGGATCCTGGTTCCGAAGAGCGCCCGTCTGGGACTCGAGGGCGACGGAAACTTAACAATAGACCTGCGTGCCCTTGACTTCTACGGTATCGGAAATCTTCCGGCGGAAGAACACGGCGAACTGTTTCTGGCGCTCTCCGGCGGAACCCTTGAGATCAACGGACACGGGATCAACGGTGCCTGCATCGGCTCGGGTCTCGGCGGTCCCATCCGCATTGTAAGCGGGTCCTACGTGATCGATGCAAACGGTCAGACCATCTGTTGCATCGGCGCACTGTTTTCCGATTCCGATCTGCACATTGAAGGCTGCAATATTTCCGCCGAATTCAATGCGGCGCTGGGTACGGGCATCGGCTCCGTTACCGGCAACAGTACCGTAACCATGAGCCAAAGCGGCCTGAAACTGTACGGAGACGGAACCAGGATCACAGGTGTGGGAACCCCTCAGGGCAGCTTCAGTTCACTTAACGCGGAAAACTGCGGCATTTACATTTCCATGAGCGGAGCGGATCAGTGCGGCATCGGTGCACTCTCCGGCGCTACTGAGGTGAAGATCGATATGGCTTCCGTCAAGATCGAAAGCTCCGGTTCAAATGCCCTTGCTGTGGGCGGTAATGAAGATATCAAGATGTATGTTTCCCGGACAGACCTGAAGTGGAACATCAAGAACAGCATCGATACCGACTGCTACGCCAAGGGCGATCAGGTGACCATCTACCACGCCGCCACCCGGTATCTCCATAACCGCGAAGAGGTGGAGCATGATTATCAGGTGATCGAATGAGCTGCCTTAGGGATCACAAGCAGACAATTCCAAAATATGATCAAAAAACAATACTAAGATCACAAAAACAATCTAACAAACAGTGCCATGAGCTGATATAACCCATGGCACTGTTTTTTGCTTTTGTTCTCATATCACAGCAGCAAATGAACTATTTCAGCATCTGCTCTTATTTCACATCTGAAGCAGATGTTTTCAGAGCACACAGCCCTTCTGCAACAGGATATTCGCATACTGGCTTGTCTCTGAGGTAGCAATGATCGCATAGGCCTTCTTTGCCTCCTCGTAAAAGGCAAAGCGCTCCAGGGTTTGGATCACTTCCGTCCCGCGAGGTTCCGCTGCAGCGATCATCTCCTCATAGGTCTTCCAGATGGAGATGTCCGCGGTGTCTCCCGGCACCTTTTCCATGAGGCTCACCGGCTTCTCCACGTACTGATCTAAGGGAAATACACTTAAGATCGCTTCTAAGATCTCCGGCACTCCGTGTCCGTCCATCCGGATCACAATGCCGTTCTTTCCCATAGACTCCGCAGGAAAGTTTCCGTCTGCGATCACGATCGTATCACTGTGTCCCATCTCGCACAGAACCTTCAACAGTTCCGGAGAGAGCATGGGGGATATTCCTTTTAACATTATTATAACCTCCTTAAAGCATGTTCAACCTTTCAGGGATCGGCTTCAAGCCCGTAAATCCATAAAATCTTTCAGCATTCCCGCCCAAAAAGGCATCCTTCTCCTCTTCCGTCAGCCTCGTGGTTTCCTCAAGGAACCGCACCGCAGAGCGGTAGGTGATGTCCGTCATGGTGCGGGGATAATCGCTTCCCCACATCAGCTTGTCCATGCCGCAGATGTCCCGGGCCTCCAGGATGGCTTCCACCGCCGAAGGATAGGGATAGAACTCCTTGTGGAACAGCCAGGTGAGGCCGCCGCTCTCAATATAGACATTCGGATTTTTGGCAAGGGCGATCTGCTTCTGCCAGCCTTCCGTAGTCACCATTCCGAAGTGACCTATGGTGATCCGAAGGTTCGGACAGGCATCGATCAGGTACTGCATATCATCTGTCTGGGCATCTCCGTCTGCCAGATCCAGGCCCACAAATACGCCGGCTTCTTCCGTTTTCCGAAATACCGGAAGAAGCTTTTTCAGGTCCTGATCCGCCAGCCGTCCGGCACAGATCTTCAGACCGTCAAAGCCATCCAGACGAAAATCCTCCCGCTCTTCATACAAGGAGCAGATCCGGAACCTTTCGGGATAAGCCTTTCTCACCCGAAGAAGATATTCATCCTGATTGCCGTCCATATATTCCTGGGTGACCACACAGGCATTTACCTGAGCGTAATCCATGTTGGATAAAAGAGTCTCGGCAGTATTCCGGTTGTCCGTCAGATAGGGCGGCATCATCTGATGCTGCTCTCCTAAGAACATGGACACACCGCCTCCCAGGCCGTACACCGGACGGCCGCCCACCCGGCCGTTCTGCACCTCCCAGAGATGCACGTGGGCATCAATGATGATCCTCTCTCTCATAAAATCACCCCGTCCTTAAAGATCGCGATCTCGCGATAACCGTTTTTCTCATTTACTGTTTCGGCACCCTCTGCCACTGACAGGCAGAACCGGATGAATTCCTCCGTAGGATCGGCCCCATCGATCATGGGACCTGCATCAAAATCGATCCAGTTCTTTTTCCGCCGGCTGATGTCGCTGTTGGTGCCGACCTTCACCGTGGGAACCGGAGCCCCCAGGGGCGTTCCCCGTCCCGTGGAGAACAGGATCATATGGCACCCGGCAGCAGTCAGATTGGTCACTGCCACCATATCATTTCCCGGGCCGTTCAAGAGATTGAGGCCCGACTTCGTCACCATTTCTCCGTAGGTGAGCACGTCCGTCACCGGTGAATTTCCGCCCTTCTGGGTACAGCCCAGGGATTTTTCTTCGAGAGTCGTGATACCGCCGGCCTTGTTGCCGGGGGAGGGATTCTCGTAGATCACCTGTCCGTGTTCCGTAAAATAGTCCTTGAAATCATTGATCAAGCGCACCGTCTTGTCAAAAACCTCCCGGCTCACACACCGCTCCATGAGAAGGTGTTCGGCGCCGAACATCTCCGGCACCTCTGTCAGCACGGTGCTTCCGCCCATTTCACAGAGCCAGTCGGAAAAATGTCCTATGAGGGGATTTGCGGTAATGCCGGAAAAGCCGTCAGAGCCTCCGCACTTTAAGCCCACCTTCAGCTTCGAAACAGGCACCGGAACTCTTTGATCCAGGGAAGCCTGTTCCTGAAGCTCCCGGATCAGGCGCACGCCCTCTTCCACTTCGTCTTCAGCGGTCTGGGCGTTCAGAAACTTCACCCGGCTCTCATCCACCGGACCCAGGACCTTTTTAAATTCGTCAAGATTGTTGTTCTCACAGCCCAGTCCCAGGACCAGAATGCCGCCCGCATTGGGGTGAAGCACCAGCCCTTTAAGAATCTGCTGAGTGATCTTATGATCACCGCCAAGCTGGGAACAGCCGTAGGGATGCGGGAAGGAAAATGCTCCTGTCCGTCTGCTGAGGGTTTCCGCCAGCTTGTTTACGCATCCCACGGTGTTAATGATCCAGATATCATTCCGGATCCCGATATCACCGTTTGCACGTTCAAAAGCCAATACCATAGGGGGGAGGGGGGGGACGGAGGTTATGGGGACCTCCTTCGGTTGATCGGCAGCGCTCTTGTTCTCTGCAGTCTCCTTATCCCCCTTATAGGTATATTCAGGCTTATCCCCGAGGTTCGTAGCCATGTTGTGGGTATGAACGTGCTCTCCTGCGGCGATATCACACAGGGCATGACCTATCGGAAAGCCGTATTTGATGACATTTGCCCCGGAGGGGATATCCGTCAGGGCCTGCTTGTGCCCTGTTTCGGTATCCACCGCCACATTATCCGCCGGATGGATCCTCAGTAAACTCATTCCTGTCTCCTCGTCTTTCTTAACTGTACACAGTCTGCCACTGTACGTTTCATGTTTTCATCAGGACTGAAAACATCTCTGTCATACTTGTGCCCTAAGGCACCGGGTTTCTTATTTCAGTACTTCCTCATAGGCCGCTGCCATGCCCTCACGCTCCATGAGGCCATAGTAGTGCTCCACGGTTTCCTTAAGGAAGGAAAGATCCCTTCCCCAGTACTCCTCTTTCTTCAGGATCTCGGAAACGGAGGCCGTCTTCATAAAGGCCATGATCTCCTCACCGTCATTTGCCTCATCCGTACGGTAGAAGGCAATGAGTGCCGCTAAGGAAAATGTCAGGCACTGCGGCAAAGTCCCTTTCTGCTCGTAGTACTCCAGAATGGTGGGCAGCACCCGGGCCTTGAACTTGCTTACGGAGTTTAAGGCGATGGAAAGCAGCTGATGCTTCACAAAGGGATTGGCAAAGCGCTCCAGCACGGCATTTCCGAAGGGGATGTCCTCTTCCTCATGTCCCAGGGTGGGAATGATCTCCTCAAACATGGCCTTTTTAAGGAACCGGCTCACGGTGGGGTCATCTAAGCACTCCTTCACGGTGGAAAGCCCGTAAAGCCTTGCAGCCAGTACCATGGAGGTGTGTCCGCCGTTTAAGATCCGGACCTTGCGCTTCTTATAAGGCTTCACGTCATCCGTCCAGATCACATTAATGCCCGCTTTCTGAAGAGGGAATATGTCCTCGTGATGGCCCTCAATGACCCACAGATGGAAGATCTCTGCGGTGTTCATGAGCTTGTCCGTCTTGCCGATCCGGGCCGTAAACTGCTCCGCATCATCCTTGGGATAGCCGGTGCAGATGCGGTCCACTAAGGTATTACAGAAATCATTTTCCTCTTTGACCCAGGTCTTGAAGGACTCCGGAAGGTTCCAGAGGTCTGCGTATTTTAAGACGCAGGCAAGCAGCTCCTTGCCGTTGTTGTCGATGAGCTCGCAGGAAAGGATCACGAAGCCCGGGAGCTCCGCCTGATACCGCTGCCACAGAAGGGCGGTGAGTTTGGCGGGGAAGGACTTGGGCGGTGCATCCGTCAGGCTCTCCGTGCCGAGATACTCGATGCCGGCCTCGGTGGTATTGGAAATGATGATGTGCATGTCCGGATTCTTGGCCAGCTTTAAGTACTCCGCATAATCCGTATAGGGATCCACGCCACGGGAGATCGAGTGAATCTCCAGGCATTCATCCACCACGGTTCCGTTATCGATCCCACGCAGGAACTGGTGGTACTCACCGCTCTGCTCATTGATCACGGGGATCAGTCCCTTGGGGATGGGCTGGACCACAACCACCTTGCCGTCATAGAGCCCCTGCTCATTCATCTTCTGGATAAATACATCTACGAAACTGCGGAGAAATCCTCCTTCTCCGAACTGAATGATACGCTCTCGAAACATCTTTTTACTCCTCTTTTCCGATCTCGATCAGCACCTTCGCCAGGCTCCCGTCATTATTGGCCAGGGCCTTGAAGGCTTCGTCCGCACGGTCAATGGGATAGATATCACTGACCATGTCGAGAACATTTACCCGGCCGGAGGCAATAAGGTCGATGACCGCAGCAAAATCCTTCGGGTAGGAGTTGCGGCTGCCGAACACGTTCAGTTCCTTCTTTAACAGGATCGAGTGCAGGAAGGTGGTCTCCTTCTTGCCGTTTCCGATCAGGATAATGTTGGCTGCAAAAGCCGCGCAGTCAATGCAGGCAAGGAAGGTCACGGACTGGCCGCAGGCCTCCACACACACATCAAATCCGTTTCCGTCTGTGATCCGCATGGCCTCTTCGACGATATTATTTTCCTTGGAATTGATCACTCCGTCTGCGCCGAAATGCAGGGCCTTCTCCAGACGTCCCTGAAGGATATCGGCCACATAGACTTTGGCGCCCTGAGCCTTGGCGGCAATGAGGGCAAAAAGGCCGATGGGACCTGCGCCCACCACAAGCACATTGTCCCCTTCCTTCACCGGTGCGCGGTGCAGAGCGTGATAGCTGATGGTAAATGGCTCCACAAGGGCCAGCTCCTTGGCGGACAGCCCCTTGCCGTCATAGATCCGCTCCACCGGCATGGAGATGTACTCCCGGAACGCTCCGTCCCTCTGCACACCCATGGTCCGGTTGTCCGTGCAGCAGTTGACAAAGCCTCTCCGGCAGGAATAGCAGTGTCCGCAGTTGAAGTAGGGATTGGCGGTGACAATGTCCCCGGCCTTCAGCCCCCGGTCATTTTCCGGAATGGAAATGATCTGTGCGCTGAACTCGTGTCCCGGGATCCTGGGATAGGTGGTAAAGGGCTGGTTTCCCGTGTAGCTTGCCACATCTGCCCCGCAGATGCCTCCGTAGAGGACCTTCAGGAGGGCCTCCCCTTCCTTTGCTTCCGGTTTTTCGGTGTCTGTCACCGCGATCTGAAACGGTTCGTCTATGAGAATTGTTTTCATTGTTCTAAAACCTTTCCTGATATATTTTCTGTTTCAATATTTATACCTGATCTCCGGGAAAATGTCCGTGATCATTTCACTTTGTTCTCGTTGAATGTACTTTGGATCCGTTCGTTACAGCTGTACGTACTTCGGATTCCAGACGACCGCCGTCTTCATGGGAGCGCTCTTGCTGTAGATCTTGTTGCGGTAAGCACCAATGGGGTCACTGATGAATTCTTCCTTGTCGATCAGCTCCACGATCTCATCGTAGCTGCTCTCGGCCAGCATCCTGATGGCCTGCTCCATATGGTCCTGACGGAAATTGATAGAGCCCAGGATCAGGTGGTTCTCAAAGCCGAAGGGCATGGTGTCAAATGTGATCTTCGGCCCCAGAGAGAAGCTGTTGTAAACGCCGTTGCAGCCCAGCACCTTCTGCTCAAAGGCGATCCGGTGCTCCACGTTACTGCCGCTCACACCGATAAAGAGGCTCGCACGACCGCCCAACTTTTGGATGATGGCCCGGGCCAGCTCTTCCTCGCTGTCAAAGTCATTTTTCAGATATTCCGCATCCGTCTGCTTTAAAGCGTAGCGGACTTTCTGAGACTCCTCGCTGCTTCTCGCCACAAACAGGATCTTCGCATTCTTGTAGGCGCGGCGTATCAGGTCGCCGATAAACATGCCCGTGGTTCCGAGACCGAAGATCACCGTCCGGTCAAAAAGCTCCTCTTTTGCGATCTCCCTGGCTTCCTGCTCACTGCATTTGTGCTGCTTCATGGTCCGGCGGAAGTTGTGGGCACTGCCCAAATCCTCCATCCGCTCTAACTGAAAGAGCATGCAGGCAAAGGGATCCGGGAAGACCATTTTCTTGGCAAATGACAGATCCAGCTTTCCGTCCTTCACGAATCCGTCCGGGATCCGAAGGAGCATATCCGGATGGAAATACTGCTTATCGCAAAAAAGTCCGTCCGCTCCGTCGCAGCCATACTCGAAATAGGTCTCATCCTCCGTATATCTGGTGGGATCCCAGCTGTCTCCTCCCCGGATCAGCACAATGGCAAACCGGTTCTCGGAGGGAACCCACACAAGTCCCTCGTGTCCGTTGATGAGCCGGTTCCTGCCCTTCGGGAACTTGGGACCCAAAAGCCCCTTGCTTCCCATATTCATCAGTTCATTGTCCGTCCCGCAGAAGCCCACCATGACGGGCTCGCACAGAACAGCCTCCTTGGGTTCTTCTCCCCTGAGGCGCTGTCTCGGGATGTTTTCTATCTCCACCTCGCCGTAAACCAGGGGCTTTTCGGGGTCATTCTGAAAATATGTTCCGTTTACAAACATGGAATCCTCCTGATGTAACGTATTCCGTTATCAATCTGTTGATCTTGTGAAGAAGGTCGCCTCCGGCCTTCCGAAAAGGCCGGACAACTCACTTCCCTTCCATTGTATCTGCGAACAGGACAAATTCAAAGATGAACGAATGACGACTTTCGCAAGATTATGTCGCATTTTCGCAGATTGTGCTTGACAGAGAGTTCTTCAAGAGGGTAGGATGAACTGTAAAGAAACCTCCGAGGTACCCCTATGAAATACCGCAATCTGAACCTGACCTTCTCCATGGAAAATGTTACCTTCACGGTGCTCAGCATCAGCAACGAACTGATGCTGGCTCCCATTCCGCGCCACAGCCACAGCCGTAACAGCTACGAGATCCATTATATTTCCTACGGCTACGGCACGCTGATCGCGGATGATGCACGGTATGACCTGACGCCGGGAACATTTTTCATGACCGGCCCCCAGGTGTTCCACGAGCAGATTTCAGATCCCGCAGAGCCCATGCGGGAGTACGGCGCATATCTGAAGGTGAGCCTCCCCAGAAGCAAGCCGGAAAGCGAGGCACTGCGGGCATTTCTGAATCACCCTTTTTACATAGGTCAGGCGGACCTGGATCTCTACGAATCCATGAAGCGGCTCATCTCGGAGCTGGAGCAGCGTCCCGAGGGAAATGAGCTCATGCTCTCCGCCATTTTCCAGCAGCTGATCGTTCAGATCGCCCGTCAGTACAATCGTGCCGAGCGCCCTGTGCCGGAAACCCTTCCGAGCCCCAAGAACCTCACACCGGGTACCAAGGGCCTCACACCGGCCGACAAGACTTATCTCACAATCGAAGAAGCCTTCCTTTACAATTACCGAGACCTGACCTTAGATTCTCTGGCCGGGCTTTTGAACTTAAGCCGCCGGCAGACGGAACGTCTGCTCTTAAAGCACTACAACAAGACCTTTCAGCAAAAGAAAAAAGAGGCCCGCATGTCTGCCGCCTGCATTCTTCTGCAGAGCGGCGACAAAAGCGTTGCCTCTGTGGCGGAGGAGCTTGGCTACTCCTCGCCGGAACATTTTTCAAATGCATTCAAAAAGTACTACCGGATGACGCCCTCGGCTTATGCCATGAAGGCCGGCTCCTTAAAAAATACAAAATTATCGTAATTCGATAAATTTTAGTTGACAAAGGTATAATTTAATGGTATACATGGTTTATGAATTATCGATAAACGATAAATCCGAAAGGAGCACAGCAATATGGAACAGAGAATCAGCAATCTTCAGAACAAACCCGGCAGTCAAAAGATCTTGGCCCTGGGCATCTCATTGGCCCTTGTCATCATTTTCATGGTCATCCTGAAGACCTCCACGGTTCTGCTGATGAAGCTTCCCATCGCATACTGGTACTACCGTCTTCTGGTGGAGATCATCGCAGCAGCACTTGCCGTCGGCGCAGTCTTCCTTACCGGAAATCAGTCGATCCTGAAGGAGAAGGGCCGTCCTTGGGGGAACTATGCGGTTCCTGTGATCCTGATCGTTCTCTATTTTCTGGTATCCACCGCAGGGGCATTCATTCACAACCTGACAGCCGGTTCTGCATTTCTCCCGCTGCCCCAGATCCTTTCCTATATCACCACGATCCTGTTAGTCGGGATCGCCGAAGAATTTCTGTTCCGCGGCGCGATCATGGGCAAACTCATGTCCGCCTTTAACGCCCGCAGGAAAAGCGGCGCCTATGTCTCTGTCTTTATCAGCGGCTTCTTATTCGGTCTGGTGCATATCTCCAACATTATAAACGGAACCGCTCCCATCTCTGCAGTACTGCAGGCAATCTCCGCTATGGGCATCGGCTTTGTACTCGGCGCTCTGTATTACCGTAGCCGGAACATCTGGCTCATGGCCGCTTTACACGCTATGATCGATATGTGCGCCCTGATCTCCTCCGGCGTCTTTGCAACCGGTGAGACCCTGGAAAGCACTCTGTCCGCATCTGCCGTGATCACCAAACTTCCCCCGATCTACACCGTTTTTGTAATACTGGTCCTGACCGTTCCCACGATCCTGATCACCTGCTTCATGCTCCGGAACCGGAAAAATGACTATGAAACCTCAAAATGATCACGGATCAACCTCAACTCCTATCCGTTATGACTGCGGAAATCCGGTCTTCGTCCGTTTCCGCAGTCTGAACTTCTCCAGATACTCCTCCGCACACTTTCGGGAATCCTCAGGATAGGAAAAGCCTTTCGCCTCTGCGATCTCACGCGTGATCCTTGCAAAAAGCTTATGTGTCGAGATCAGTGCCTGAAGAAGATCTTCCCTTTCATAGTGACCAAAGCAACTCTGCAGTTCGCCTACGATCTCTTCACCCGCCCAGCGCTCCAGGAATCTTCCGTCATGCCAGGTGTCAACACCTGCCGTTTGGAAACGATATACTTCCAGCATCCGAAGAAGCAGTGTCTTTAAGTAAGAATCCACGCACATCTTGGCAGACCACAATTCTCCGCGCCGGATCTTCTTGGCTGCCCAGATATCATGAAAATAAAACTGCCCCAGGATGTTCAGGAATTCTTCCTCCGTAATGGAAGGATCCGAATGCCCCGGCACGATCATTTCCCCGAGAAGCTCGGTACAATCCAAAGAATCATACAGCACCTCATATCCCCGGTTCATGACCCAGCCGGCAATGCCCTCCTTCACGATCCGGACAAATTCCTCCGGCGTGAAGATCAGCATATCCACGTCCTTATCTGCGTCATAGATGCTCCGCCGTTCTTTCCCGCCCCCTAATGTGGGCTCCAGGAAAGAAATGCGCAGATCTCCGAAACGCTTGGGGTATTCACCGGAATACCAGGGCTCCGGCTCCTCCGTCACAATAAACAGATCCAGGTCCGAGTACTCATCCGCCTTCGCTTCTTTTCTGGTGGTGGAGCCGATGGCAACCACCGCCTTGATCGCATCATCCTGCCCGGCATACTCCAGGATCTTCTTTTTGATCTCAAAATATCTGTCCATCTCTCTCGAAAACCTCTCTTTCACTTCTCCGGCTTTCCGTCCTCCTAAGGAAAATGTCATCCGACTCCTCCGCTGCCATTATACTTCACAATGCAGGAATTGTGAATAGATGACCTGGTTGCAGTTCTTTGACCTGCAACGGAACCGTCCCCTTGTCATCTCTCCGAGAAAGGTTTATAATATTGACCAAATAACAGTTCAAGGAGTTATTATGTCTGATTATGATCTGACTTCCGTTGCGGTGGTGATCCCGGTCTTAAATCCGGACCCGGACCTGAAAGACACCGTTCTGGAGTTACAAAAAGCAGGGTTTACCCGTTTTATCGTGGTAAATGACGGAAGTGACGAACAGCACCTTCAGCCCTTTGAGGATGTGAAGCGCATCGAGGGGGTACGGGTCCTGACCCATGAAGTGAATAAAGGAAAAGGCCGCGCCATGAAAACGGCCTTTGAAGATATCCAAGAGCAGGGCGGCTTTGCCGGCGTTGTCACGGTGGACGCCGACGGACAGCACCTTCCGAAGGATGTTGCCTCCTGCTCAAGAGCCATGCTCGCAGAGGCAGAGGCCGGCCGTAAGTCTCTGATCCTCGGAACCCGGGATTTTACCTCCCGGAACAAGAATATCCCCTGGAAAAGCCGCATGGGCAACCGCATTACAAGTTTGGTATTTCTCTTAACCTGCCAGACCAGGATCCCCGATACCCAGACGGGGCTGAGAGCATTTTCCTCGGATCTGATTCCGGATATGCTGGAGATCGAGGGAGAACGCTACGAATACGAAACCCAGCAGCTTTTGGAGCTGAAGCGCCGCCATATCGGGAAAGTCATCGTTCCCATCGAGACCGTTTACGAGGGCAATAACGAGGGAAGCCACTTTCATCCCGTGCGGGATTCCATCCGCATTTACCGGCTGATCCTAAAGTTTCTGGCCAGCTCCATTCTGGCCTTTCTCATTGATCTCGGGATCTTCACGCTGATCATATATCTGGTGGGAGATTCCATGCCGGACAAGGAACGCATCTTCCTGGCCACGGTGGTATCGAGGTGTATCTCCTCTCTGGTAAATTTCTTCGTCAACCACAAGTTCGTGTTCCGAAGCCGGGAAAATCTCGGCCGCACCATGATCCGCTACTATATTCTCTGTGCGATCCAGATGCTTTGCTCCTACCTTCTTGTGACCGGCCTCACCCTCCTGTGCGGGGCAAACGGTCTCCTCATTACGGTACTGAAGGTGATCGTGGACTTCGTTCTGTTCATTATCAGCTACCAGATCCAGCAGCGGATCGTATTCAAGTCAGGAAAATGAAACAGATCACGGCAACTGTCCATAACGGAATCGACTTCATTCAAACCGAAAGCTTTTGCTAATGAATCGGAAAGGAGCAGCCATGGCATCAACTCCCCTTCTGCCACCCCTTGCGGATCTACATCTTCATCTGGACGGTTCTCTGTCGCCTTCTCTGGTGCGGACTTTGGCTAAAAAGGACGGCTCTCCGGAGCTTGCGCGCCTGTCTGAGCTTTCCTGCGCCGAACTGACAGAGCTTCTTTCGGTCCCGGAGGACTGCGAGAGTCTGAATGATTATCTGAAGTGCTTCGACCTGCCCCTCAGCGTTCTGCAGAGGGAGGAGCAGATCTCCCTGGCCGTGGAGGACCTTTTGGGGCGCCTTCGCCATCAAGGCATCAGCTACGCGGAGATCCGTTTTGCACCTCAGCTTCACACGAATAAGGGCCTGACCCAGGAGGATGTGGTGCTTGCCGCTCTGGAGGGCCTCAAAAAGGGCACCCGGGAACCACTTAGTGGCGATCCCCCCATCCGTGCTTCTCTGATCCTTTGCTGTATGCGAGGAAAGGAAAATGAATCCGCCAACCTGGAGACCATCCGCCTGGCTGCGGGGTACCTCGGCCGGGGAGTCTGCGCCGCAGACCTGGCAGGTACGGAGGCACTCTATCCCAATGAGCTCTTTGAACCGGTATTTTCCAAAGCAAGGGAACTGGCGGTTCCTTTTACCATTCATGCCGGCGAGGCTGCCGGCCCGGAAAGCATCCGTTCCGCCCTGAAGATGGGGGCAATGCGGATCGGCCACGGGATCCGGGCCATAGAGGATCCGGGGCTCATCGAAGAGCTCAGAGACCGGCAGATCCCCTTGGAGGTCTGCCCCACCAGCAACGTTCAGACCCGGGCCGCCCGCTCCTATGCGGAGCACCCCATCCTGCAGCTTCTGCGTATGGGGCTTTTGGTCACCGTGAACACGGACAATCTGACCGTTTCCCGGATCACACTGCCCCGGGAATACGAAAAGCTCCGCACCATCCTCGGCATGACGGATGACGAAATGCTCCTGTTACGAAAGAACAGCTTTAAATGGCTATTTTCCCCGGAGGAATACTCATGAGCAAGGTTTTATTAGTGGAAGACGATCAGGCCCTGGCCATGGGCATCCGCTATGCGCTGAGCGCGGAGGGCTATCAGGTGTCCCACGCGGATACCGTCAAAAAGGCCCGGGAGGAGCTGGCAGGCAAGCCGGATTTGATCCTTCTGGATGTGACTCTTCCGGACGGGAACGGCTACGATCTGTGCCGTGAGATCCGGGAAAATGATCCCTACACTCCTCTGATCTTTCTGACCGCCATGGGGGAGGAGGTCAACATTGTCCAAGGTCTGGGCCTGGGAGCAGACGATTACGTCACCAAGCCCTTTCGGGTGAGGGAGCTGATCTCCCGCTGCGAAGCCCTTTTAAGACGCAGCAACCTGACCAGAGATCTCATTTCCCGGGAAGCCGGAGAACCTCATAAGGAAGCCACCTTCGGCAGTCACCTGATCAACTTCGAACAGATGCGGCTCTATCACGGAGCCGAAGCCGTGGAACTGACTCCCGCCGAATTCCGCCTGCTCTCCGAGCTTGTCAGAAACCGGGGGATCATCCTTTCCAGACAACGCCTTTTGGAGAAGGTCTACGACTCCAACGACAATTATATCGACGACAACACCCTGTCCGTTTACATGAAGCGGCTCAGGGACAAGCTTTCCGAGGATGCGGAATACATTGAAACGATCCGAGGAGTGGGCTACCGGCTCAAAAACGATTAACAGAGGACAGCCGTATGCACAGCGATTACGAACGGAACCGATTTATCAAAAAATACTGGATCGTGGCGGCTGTAAGTATTGCGGTACTCACAGTCTTTGGGATCGTGCTGTTCGGCGCAGGCTTAAAAACCCTGCTGATCCCGCTGCTGCTGTTTCTTTTGGCCGGAGTCCTGTTTATTCCCTGCTACAAGGAGATCGACCGGACCTATCAAAACGTGGAGGAAATCTCGGAGCACATGGGAGCTCTCCTGGAAAATGAAGAAAATGCTGTATTAAGCGAGTTAAAAGAGGGCTCCGTGGGGATCCTTTACTCCAACTTCGACAAGATGGTGCAGATGTTCCGGGAAGGAAAGACGCGGGAGCAGAAGGAAAAAGAATTCCTGAAGAACCTGATCAGCGACATTTCTCATCAGTTAAAAACGCCTCTTGCCTCTCTCACGGTCTTTGTGGATCTTCTGATGGATGAAAAACTCCCGCCCGAGGAGCAGAAACAGATCCTGAAGGAGGCGGAAAGCCAGCTCTCCCGCATGGAATGGCTGGTACTGTCCATGTTAAAGCAGGCCCGGATCGAAGCCGGCGTCATCGATTTTCATGAAGAAGAATTCCCGCTCCTGCCCGTCATTTCCCAGGTTCAGGAAAGCGTTCAGTACCTGCTCGGCAACCGCAGTCAGGAGCTGATCATCACCTGCAAAGAACAGACCAAAGCCTTCTGCGACCCGGAATGGCTCACGGAGGCCCTCATCAATCTGGTGAAAAATGCTTCCGACTACTCCGGAAGCGGTGAAGGAAAGCGGATCTGGATCGATGCATCCATGACCGATATCTACACCCGCATCTCCGTTCGTGACGAAGGCATCGGGATCGAAGAAAAAGATCTCCACCATATTTTTACACGCTTCTACCGTGCGGATCACAATGTCAATCCGAACAGCGTGGGCATAGGTCTGTCGCTGACCAAGTCCATCATCGACGGAATGAACGGCTCCATCTCCGTTCAGAGTGAAATTCAAAAAGGAACCGAATTCATCATTATCCTTCCCTGTTCCAATCTTACAAAACTGTAAGCAGTCCTGTCATGGGATTGTAAGAATGCCCTCCTATAATGTTATCTTAGGATAACATGACAGGAGGGCATTATGTCATATCTTTACCTGGCTTTCAGATATCTCATAAACGGAAAAAAGCGGACCATCCTGACCATCCTCGGGGTAACACTGGTCGCCTCGCTCCTGTATACCGGAACGTGGGCAGTATATTCCGCAGCTGATTTCACATGGGTCTACAGTGTTGCGATCAGAAGTGCAGATCCGGAACTGGCGGCAGATCTGATCCGTGACAAACGGGTCGAATGTGTGAAGGTCGGGATCTACGACAACGTTCTGGTTGACAGTAATCTTGCCAGAACCGAAGAGGAACACTCCAGATGGGAAACCGAACCGATCCTTTCAGTCCAGCTCTACCGACCGATCACCATGAAAGAGTTTGCAGAGGAGATCACGGAAACCTATCAGGTGGAGACCATTTGGAATAAGGATCTCTTCACGGTTCTGGACGAAGAAAAAGCCTATCTTCATGCACTCTCACTCACGATCTGCTATATTCTGGCAGTCGTAGGCGTGATCCTGGTCCGTAATTCCATTCAGTTGTCCACCATGGAGCAGATCCGGGATTACGGTAATCTGAGGTGTATCGGAGCCACCAGGCGACAGTTACGGGCGATCGTTGCCGTTCAGGGTTATGCAGAGGTAACGGCCGGTCTTATACTGGCACTGATCCTGTCCCTGATCTTCACGGACTTTCTCAATTTTCTGCTCCAACGGGCATTTATCTTAAGTACTCTGGACTCCGCGGAATACATCGGATACCGGATCAAGGTCCTCCCTCTCCCGATCCTCTTTGTAAGCTCCGCATTCTATTTTGATCTGTTCTTTATCCTTCAGGAGAATCTCAAACGGGTTTCGGGAATGAGCGCCGTGGAAGCCATCTCCGGCCACTACCGTTTCATCAACAAAAAGATCAAACCGAGAAAAGCAAGGCTCATCCGCAGATTCTTCGGGATCGACGGAGAATATGCCTACAAAAATCTGATGCGCAACCCCGGAAGGGTCTGGAAAAACGTCGGGATCCTTTCCGTTGCCATCGCCTTCATCACCTCTGCGCTTCTCCTATCTTCTGCACACTTAAATACCCTCCTGGTCTATCAGGAAGAATATCCCCATTATCAGATCCAGATCGATCCGACAAACAAGACATCAATTTGGAAATATGTAGAATTCAGACGCCTTCAGAATTCGATCACACACATTTCCGATCCTCCGTTATTCGAAACAGAAGCCATTCAGGATCTGATAGACCACGGATATATCACTGAATCAAGGGCCATGTACCAGACACTCCTGCTCACCTCCGAATCCCTTCCCGAGCATCTGGATCCGGATGTCGTTGACGAAGTCGCGCTGGGCAGATTTATCAAGGAAGATCCGGAGGATCCCTGTTTTCCGCGAACCAACAGCTGGACCTTCCGGGGCTTCACCGAAGAAGAAAAGGAGATCTACCGATCCGCACTTGTTGAAGGGACCATGGATGTCAGTGATCACGGGATCATCCTTACCAAAGGATTTATCTATACGATCATACCGGATGAGAATGATCCGGATGATTATGAAATGAAATTTTATGAAAATACCTGCAACATGAATCTCGGCGATCAGATCACACTTCCGGATCCGATCCGGATCGAAGAATTGAAAAATGAATGGATCGATCAGGTCTACTCCAACGATGAGACCATGATCGCCATGTTCCGGGAAGCCTATCCGGACAATGCCGAAAGCGACAAAAATCTGCTGGACCGAAAGTCTGCTGATTATGTCGCCTTCCAAAGGAAGCTGTGTACTGATCAATACCGTCTGTGGTACGAGGAAGCTATGGCAGAGGGAAGAAGTAAGACCTTTACGATCGAAGGGATCCTTTCAGAAGATCTCCTGTATGAAACCCAAGATGATTTTTCTCTTCTGCTCCTCCCCATCGATCGCTATCTGGAGCTGACCGGAAAAGATGAAAATACAGGGATCACCGTTCTGAATTACCATATTGCGAATCCGCTCCTTTTTGACCTGGATACCCTGGTGACAGAATACCGGCACAGATCCGACCCGAGCATAAACACGGACTATCTGATGGTCAGTGATTATACCTCCATCACAAGTGAATGGGCCCACGATTTTGCGGAAAACATCAAAACCTATCTCATCATCATGCTGGTGATCGGCGGCTTTCTGATCGTGGCATTTTTCAATATCCGGAATACGACCAAAAACAGTATTTACCTGAGAAGGAAGGAGCTGGCCCAGTTGTATGTCATAGGCTGCACCAGAAACGGACTGCTCCGGATGATCCGGTATGAAGGATATGTCTCAACGGCACTTGCTGCCGCGATCGGAGCACTCCTGAGCATTCCTTCGATCATCTTATTGAAATTCGATCTCATGACGGACCCCCTCCTCGGAGAGGTACGGATCATCTGGTGGATCTATCCGGTGGCCCTGGGGATCGGCACACTCCTGATCCTGGGATTCTACGCATTATCCATCCGCTCGATCTCGAAATATCTGAAGATCAATCCGGCAGAAGACCTGACCGCATCAGGAGAATGAAAGAAAGGGAACATAACCATGGAAGCAATCCGTTTGGAAAAAGTAACGAAGATCTACGGATCACAGGAAAATCAGGTACTGGCGCTCCACAACGTGGATCTGTCCATTGAGGCCGGCACCATCACCTCCATTGTCGGTGCCTCCGGCTCGGGAAAATCCACCTTGCTGCATATCATCGGCGGTGTGGACAATCCCACCAGCGGTCACGTGATCATTGACGGAAAGGACATCACCAAGTTCTCGGACGATGAACTGGCAGTCTTCCGAAGAAGAAAGGTCGGCTTTGTATTTCAGGCCTATCATCTGATCCCGGTGCTCACCGTTGAGGAAAATATCACCATGCCGATCCTGCTGGATCACCGAAAACCGGATCCGGAATACGTAGCACGTATCATAGATCTTTTGGGGTTGTCAGACCGCAAGACCCACCTGCCGAACCAGCTCTCCGGCGGTCAGCAGCAGCGTGCTGCGATCGCAAGAGCACTGGCCAACAAGCCCTCATTGATCCTGGCCGATGAACCGACAGGAGCTCTCGACTCCAAAAACGGAGAAGAGGTCATGACGCTTCTGAAACGCTCCGTCCGGGAGTTCGGACAGACCCTGGTCCTCATCACACATAACCTGGACCTGGCCCGCGAAGCAGATACCATCATCCGCCTTTCCGACGGAGAGATCGTCAGCATTGACTGACAGAACCATACAGAAAACAGGAGGAAACAGACATGAAACAAAGATACGGGAGCCTTCGATGCCTTACGGGGATACTGCTCATTTTCCTCATGGGCGTCATGACCATCTTAACCATACCTCACGCCGAGGCAGCCTCTCCCCATGTGGTAGTAGGAGACTACACCTTCAGTTCGGAAGGAGAGCTCCGGGCCGGGGAAGACTTCAACATAACCGTCACTCTTACCAATCCTTCCGCCTATCCCGTAAAGGATCTGCGGGTGATCGCCGGAGGAGACGGCACTCTGATGTTAAGCAGCATCACAACAGGAGTGTTCGGTGACGTAGCCTCCGGAGCATCCGTTACGGCGATCTACGGACTTACCACTCCCGCAGACGCCCCCGGCGGGATCTATTACCTCGGACTTTCCTTCCGGTATTCCGATTACAACGGAATCGAATATGTTGAAACCGAACAGATCCCTGTCAGGATCAAAGGAGATCAGGCGATCGATAACCGCACCCATCCCACCGTGCTTCTGGAAAAATACGAGACCAATGAAGACATTTATGCCGGAAATGAATTTGACCTGAAGCTCGGGATCAAAAACCCGACAGCACTTACCGTCAAAAACCTCCGGATAGATCTTCAGAGCATGGATGGTTCATTTATCCCGAAGGAAGGAAAAGGAAGTATCTTTATTGACACTCTTGCAGGCGGAGAGACCAAAGAACTGTCCTTCCGGATGCAGGCCGTTACAGGTCTTCAGATGAAAACCTACGAAGAAACTCTGTCCATAGGATACGAGGATGAACGCGGAAACGGATACTCCATGACCGCAGCCGCCTACCTTCCCGTCAAGCTGGTGGCTAAGGCCGAATTGCTCAATTTCTCCTGCATCAGTAACAATCTGGTCATGGGAGCAGACGCGGAATATATCGGAACTGTCTGCAACACCGGAGATGCCGATATTTACCGGGCGACCCTGAAGATCGGCGGAACGAATCTGAAGAACCGTGAGGTCTTTCTCGGCAATATTCCTGCCGGCACCTCAAAAAACGCAGATATCATCACAACTGCCATTTCCACAGAATCTTCCAGAATGAACAGTATCACTCTCACCTACGAGGATGTTGACGGAAACGTATATACCACAAAAAAAGAACTGGGATATGTATCAGTATTTGTTACCGACTACGATTCTCTTCTGACACTGAAGAATGATCCGAATACCAGCGACACCTGGCGTGCAGTACTGATCACCGTTCTGGTCATGCTTGCACTGACCGGGATCATTGTCTGGTTCATCCTGCATAACCGCAAAAAGAAAAGGATCTCGGCGGATTATACCTGATCTGAGAACTGTAAGGAGCGATGAACTATGTTTTTTATCTGGAAAATGAGTTACGCCCATCTGAAGGTCACGAAGCTTCGGACCATCCTGACCGTTGCAGGGATCGTGATCGGAACCATCTCCGTTCTGGCGATGACTTCCATAGGAACGGGCGTAAGCGATTACATCACCAGACTTCAGGAAAGCGAAGGAAGCATCCATGAGATCACGGTTACTGCCCGTCAGGCCAATGAATCGACCACGAAGGAGATCGATTCTGCTGCGATCCGGGAATTAAAAAAGTTAAGCGGCGTAAGTAACGTATATCCCGTCACCTACTGTTCGATGTATCTGGAATATCTGGATAATGACAAATTCGGTACCTATGCCACCGTGATCGGAGTTCCCGCAGAATACCTGCAGAGCATGGACCTTGCGTTAGGCGAGTTACCGAAGGACTCCGGGATCAGACCGGAACTTCTCATCGGAGGCTATTTTCCGGAAGAATTAAAGGTCAACAGCACTTCCGGCTACACATTCTCTCTGGCCGATTACTATTTTCACGACGACTCCGAACTCATCGGAAAGGGTTTCAGTGCCCGGGATTCCTTCAATGATTCCGAAGAGGCCTACCATCTGAACGTCTCCGGAATGACCGCCCGTAGCTTTGACCCGAACGTCTACACCGAGATCAACACGTTGATCCGGATGATGAAGTTCCGTGCCGACGACGGCATTGTCCCCACCCAGCCTCTTGACAGCAACGGTTTCCCTTACGCGGAGTGGATCTACGATTCAGCCATTGTCCAGGTGGAGGACCCGGATCAGGTGGAAAATATCACCAACATGATCCGTAATATCGGATACTCCGCAGAAAACCATCTTGCGATCTATCAGACCATCAAGAAGATC
Organism: Lachnospiraceae bacterium; assembly: GCA_017614345.1. Lineage (GTDB taxonomy): Bacteria > Bacillota > Clostridia > Lachnospirales > Lachnospiraceae > JAGACB01. The sequence continues at coordinate 1,935 of JAGACB010000257.1, read as the reverse complement.
ACCGACACCGCCATGCTGGCCTTCGGCGGCATAGGCCTGATCGCCCTCATTGTTGCCGTGATCGGCATCGTGAACACCATGTCCACGGCCATCTACGACCGTCGCCAGGAGATCTGCCTCTTAAAGCTCTTAGGCTGTGACAAGGACGACCTTCTCCTGCTGATCCTGACGGAGTCCTCTCTCATGGGCTTAACCGGCGGCGTCGTAGGTCTCCTGCTCACCCTTCTCGGCATCTACCTGATCATCAACCCGGCCGCCCATATGCTTTTAAAGCTGAACGACCTGCAACTGGCCCGGATGCCCCTCTCCGCTGCCGTCCTCACCATCCTCGGCGCAGTGCTGATCTCCGTGATCGCCGGCATCTACCCCGCCCACATGGCCCGGAAGATGAGCGCTACCGAGCTTTTAAACTGAATGTGTAATTGGGGACGGTTCCAAAAAACACAAAAATGTGTAAATGGGGACGGTTCTGAAAAACACATTTTTTTGTGTAATTGGGGACTGTGTAAATGGGGACGGTTCAGTTGCAGGTCTTGGACCTGCAACATAAACACATTTTTTAAACCATCTCAAACCTACGTGTCTTCTCATAGTCCGTTTTCACCGCAATAAGTGCCGTGCCCTTGCTCAGGTTGTACACCACAGACCACTGTGTCCTGCTGTTATAGTACATGTGTCCGGGTTCGTAGTATTTGTGTCCCAGCATCTGTGCTGCATCCAGAAGGCCCATGGCTTCTGTTTCGCTTAAGATGGCGCCGGATTTGGAGAGGCCCTGATCCAGGATCTCGTACCGCTCCAGGCCGGTGCCGTTCTTCTCTGCAGTAGAGATCGTAAAGTTCGTAAGGCATTGATAGGGTTCATTTTCCTGCTTGCGGATCACGATCATCTCGTTATCCAAATACTCCACCACGGCCGAATTGCCGCTCCGGTCCGCCAGTTGAAAATGGTACCCGATCTTGCCGCTGGAATTCATATCCACGCTCCTAAGGATCCGGATGCCCTCCTCCACATCTGCGGCGTTATCCAGAAGCAGCCGGATGGCACAGGTGGTCATCACCGGCGTCTTTCCCGTCTTCTGATGCGTGATCTGTTCCACCGCCGTGTTCACGGCCACCGCAAAACCCTTTTCGTTCATGCCGTCCAAAGGGCTGTACACCGATGCCAGGGTCTTAAACCGGCCCGCGATCCCTGCCTCAGGCAAATGTTCCTCATTGAACCCAATATGCCCCAGATTCGACAACGCCAGGGACTTGTAGCCCTTCTTCGGAACCGCTCTCACCAGCATGGGAAGCCCGGAGCGGTAATCAAAATTCCGGGAAAATAACTTCTCTCCCTCGGGTGTTGTGGCGGTAAAGGTGCTGCAGGCCCCCTCCGGCTTTACGGCAATGGGCAGGCCGTTTAACAGGATGCGGCACACATTCTTCGCAAACTCCTCATCCGTCCCGGCTCCCAACTTCAACAACCTTTCCAGATCATAATCCGCCGTGTAATCCAAAACGTACAGCAGGGGATCCTCCATTTTCCTGAAGGATCTCAGTGTTTTTAATGTTCCTTTCATGTTTTACCTCCTGAAGAATAGTTTCCTTCGCAAAAAACTCCAAATTGTTTAGCGACCATTTAGTCGCTTTTGTTCCTTAAAAAAGGGGGAAATCTTCCCCCTTTTTATTTTCAATATGTTACTGCAGTGTCCCGTCCTCGCCTCTTCGCATGGAAAATGCCAGTACACCTCTGGTATGATACCGCAGCAGGGACTCCAGCTGTTCTTTGATATTTTCCTCTGAGATGTTTGTCGACAGGATGTTCTCGATGCCGGCCATCAGCATCCCCACCAGCGTGGACGCAAAGCCTTCCGGGGTCCGCTCGGGATCAAAGGAAAGGAAGTCCTCTAAGAGCGCCTGCTCCACCCGTGCCTTCAGCATTGCTCCCTCCGGAGGG
>JAGACB010000256.1 GCA_017614345.1 Lachnospiraceae bacterium | reverse complement strand
ATAGGAGCCGCTGATCAGATAGGCCAGGGCCAGTGCGGAGAGGCCAAGGATCCGGACCAGATCGGTGCTGAGAAGAAGACCGTTTCGTAATTTGAAACCGGTTTTCTCTGATTTCTCTTCCAACAGCTTTATTACCGGTGTCGAACAGATGATACATACCACCAGTAAAGGCACATAAGACAGTAGCTGATACAGCGTTTCGTTATTTACAAAGCCGGAGCCGAAGCCCAGCATGGCTTTGAATACCCGGAAGCCTTTTGCGGTATCTTCAAATGCAAACAGTACCCAGCTGAAGGTGATGAGAAGCAGGGTGTAGAGATGCCCCACAAAGGCGGGACACTTCTTCAGCCACTTCAGAAGGAACAGCTTCTCAGCCACCAGGATCAGCCCAAAGTACACGCCCCAGAGAACATAGTTCCAGCCGGCACCGTGCCAGAAGCCTGTCAGGAGCCATACAACGGCGATATTCCGAAGCTGTTTCCATATGCCGCCCCGGTTTCCGCCCAAGGGAATGTAGACATAATCACGGAACCAGGTTCCCAGAGAAATATGCCATCTGCGCCAGAATTCCGTCACGCTTTTGGAGATGTAGGGATAGTTGAAGTTCTCGGGAAAATCAAAGCCCAGCATGCTTCCGAGGCCGATGGCCATATCACTGTAGCCGGCGAAATCAAAAAAGATCTGAAAACCGAAGGCAATGACTGCCAGCCAGGCACCCACCGTTGTGATGCCGTTTGTCCCGGACTCCGACAGCGTACTGTAAAGAAGGCCGATGTTATTTGCCAGAAGAACCTTCTTGGCGAGCCCCGTCACAAATCTCCTCACACCGTAGGCAAACCGATCGGTGCTGTGAGTTCTTTCATCCAGTTGCTCCGCAATGTCCCGATACCGGACAATGGGTCCTGCGATGAGCTGAGGAAACAGTGCCACATAAGCGCCGAAGGAGATGATATTCTTCTGCATCTTTGCATCTCCCCGGTACACGTCAATGGTGTAGCTCATGGTCTGAAAGGTGTAGAAGGAAATGCCGATGGGGAGGGGCAGGCCGGGGGAGGGAAGGTGTGCCCCGGTCAGGTGATTCACGGTTCCGATCAGGAAATCCGAGTACTTAAAGAAGAAGAGCACTCCCAGATTCACACAGACGGAAATGATCAGTCCGATCTTCTGTTTGTCGGTTCCGCGGTACTTTTCCACCAGACGTCCGCAGGTATAGTCCAGTATGGTGGAAAATATCATGAGCACCACATACACCGGTTCGCCCCAGGCATAAAACAAAAGGCTGAACAGAAAGAGTACCGCATTCTTCAGTTGTCTCGGTGCCGCAAAGTAAACCAGAAGCACCAGCGGAAGAAATAATAAAAGAAAGGTCAGGCTTGAAAATACCATGGCTCATGCCTCCAACATTGTTCTCTTAAGGTCACTTCACCATCGGAACTCCACCGTTTCCGCCGTCCATATCGCCGCCTCCGATTCCGCCGCCGTTTTCACTCTGGGCTTCAATAACGGCCCGGTTCTCGGGAAGCTTTCCGAAAAGCGCCTTCACTGCATCATCCACCTTGGCATACTCACTTGCTGCATGCTTTGCTTCCTCCTCGGGAGAAGCATTTTCCTCAGCATTGGAACCTGCCAGAATGAACAATACATAGTTTCCGGACTGATAGATCCTGGTGCCCTCTACCTTTGCCACTCCGTAGGGATACATCCGGATGTAGCTTACCGACTGATTAAAACTGTCATTGAATGCAGTAACTGCTTCCTCAGCATAGCCGTCCTCACACTCCACAACACAAACAGAATCCAGATTCAGGGAAGGAACCGTGGTCTGCTTTGCCACATATTTCTTTACCTTGGTCAGATCCAGACCACCGAGAGCAGAAAGAGGAAGTTCATCCTCCGGGATGTCCACGGTTGCCAGATATCCGTCCCCAAGGGCTTCTGCAATGGCTGCCTCGATGGTTTCCGGAGAAAGATCACCTTTCTTTTCTCCGCCGTTTTCCTTCTTCTCTTCCGTCTCCTGACGGGTCTCCTCTTTGGTGGGATCTGTTCCGTTTCCGGAAGTACAAGCGCACAGGGAAAGTGCAAGACTTAATGCGATCACGGTTACAAGCTTCTTTTTCATATTCATTTTCTCCTTTTTCACATATGTTTTTCTGACGGACCATCTTCTTTTTTTCCGTCTCTGAACATATAACGAATGAAAAATGGAAAATGTCGGAGGATTTCAAAAATTTTTTCGAAATCTTCCGACATTGTTTTTTTGTGATTCAGTTATCGCCTGATCAGATACGGTGATCAGTTCTTTTCATTTCACCTGACCGTATACCGCGATCAGTTCCTCTTTCTCGGCACGGTCCGTATTGGAAACCACGTAATTGATCTCTCCGTCTGTCCATTCGATCTTGGTATAGATCTCTTCCTCATCCCGGAGCACGGTCAGAATGGCGTTGGTTTCGGAATCGATCTGAACCACGTCTGCCTCTATACCGTATATTCCGGAAATATCTCCGCTCTGCTCCGAGGCTCGAAGATCATATTCATGTCCGTTGACGGTAAAGATGACATCCGCCATTTTTCCGTCAATAACATGATAGGAGACCTGCTTTGCTCCTGCGGGAGCATCAATACTGATCCCCAGCCGGTCTTCGATCACCTTGGCGTTCGCCACATCCTCAAAGGGGTTGCCGATCTGGATCGGATCACTTCCGGTCACCCCCATATCCGTTCCGGGAAGGATCATCGGGATCACATTCACGCCTATGATACCGATGATCAGGCAGGCTGCAGCCGCCGCTCCCCAACTCATGATTTTAGAGAGAGGGATCACCTTTGTTTTCTTCTCGCCTGTAATCTTTTTT
>JAGACB010000255.1 GCA_017614345.1 Lachnospiraceae bacterium | reverse complement strand
TTTCCATTTAAAGAATATTTCACATCTGTTACTTCATCAAGCGCTTCCACTGCCGCGCCCATCAGGATCGCATTCTCTTTTGCCGCAGCCTCCTTTATCTTCTGTTCCTTAAAGGCAATATAGGCTTCCTGTTCCTTCGCATTCAGGTATGTGCCGTCAGTGATCAGCTCCCCGATCCTTCTTGCAATATTCTCCCATTTAAGGAAAACACTGTGATCCGGATGCATCAGATCACCCTTTGTGATACTGATCCCTTTCGCATCATGATCTTCAAAGCTGTGGGATACGCCGGCGATCGCATCACTCCTGCCGCCGATACCGTATTCCCTCTTCAGGAAGTCCGCGTGATCCTTAAGGCTCCCACCTTCCTCAAAATGCGCCATGATCCGCATCTTGCCCTGCGATACGCCGCTGCCGCCAAGCAGTACGGAGTCGATCTCATCCTGCGTGATAAAGGCAGTCTTCACCTCTGGTACGGTATCAAACAAAGGATAGGTACCCACACCATTCTCCAGGCATGACAGATCCATGATCTCCGGGATCAATTCCTGCGGCGTTGCCACATAACGCCACATAAGCTCCTCTTCCCCGCTCTGCAACAGCCGCTCTGCTTCCTTCAGGGCATCCATCAACTGTTTACGCCCTTCGTAAGTCTTAAGCATCCCTTTGATCTGCTCTATGCGGTCAGGCACGGAATACGTATCAAAAGTAATCCCGAGCTTATCGGAATCGATACCGTCACGAAAAAAATACTGGAGCTTCTCCGCCACACGGTCATATTCTTTGGGCACCACAAAAAAGGCAGCTGCACGGTCTATGTAGCTGCCTTCTCTCACCATACGGCGGATGCTTTCTTCTATTTTCTCCCAGGGGAAATGTACTGCTCCGCCTCCTTTGGCGCTCATCCCCTCCTTTATACTGATCCCCGTTTCATCAAACCAGACGGATATCGCACGGTGGTCAAACTCAAATCCCTTTCCGGTCCGGCCATACTCATCCTTAAGGATCCCCGCCATATCCTCCGGCGGTATCTCCTCCAGATACTTCGCATAGATCCTGATCTTGCTGTCCTCTGCACCGCCGCCGGCACGAAGGATATCCGCCAGCATCTCGTCCGAAACGGAAAAGGCAGCGGTAGGAATGTTCTCCTTAGCCGCTGCCTCTTTTATCACGTCGATCTGGTCTGCGATCAACGAAAACAGACTTAATTGTTCATACTCGGGATCCGCAAGCTCTACGCGTAGATCAGCTCCGAATTCACGATCTCCTCCGCCCTGTTCCGAATGTTGTTCATCCGTCTCACCCAGGCCATCTGATCTTTCGCTTTCAGTTCCTCCGTCACTCCCTCGCTCTTCGCCATCTGTTCGGTGAGCCTCTCCATCATCGCCAGCGCTTCTTCCTGCACCTGCATCAGATGTGTCTTCAGCGTCCCTTCCAGCAGCATCGCCGAGTAGGTTCCCCTCCGGTTCTCCTTCAGGTACTTCTTCCTCATTCCCCCGTACTTCCCGATGAAGCCCTCCGCCTCCTCGTTCGGTCTCACTTCCGGTATCTGGTACTCCCCGCACTCCTTGTAATTCAGTTTCATTTTCTAATCCTCCGTTTTCATTATTTGCGTGGTCTTGCCGCGCCACGCCGGCTATCAGTTCGTCCAGACTGAGTTCATCGTACCTCTGTTCGTGCTCTTGTTCAAGGAGTTTTTCGAATTTTTTCTGTGCTTCTTTTTCAGCCTGTTTTCTCTCCCACGCACGCTTCTTTTCCATGCGGTGTGTGGTCTTTTCGATATCGATCAGTATCGGCTTCGCAAGTGATGGTACCGCTTCCCCGATGCAACATAAAGATGAAAGATCCTTAAACTTCCCCAGGTACTTAAAGTCCACCATGGAGTCCAGTTTATCGTCCTCAACGCCCAGACGGTGCAGTATCCCGTAGGTCAGAGAAGATTTGATCGTCTCCTGCACCATAGCGACCTGTACGAACGCATCCGAAGATCCAAAGAGATCGAATCCGTTCCGCTCTACAAGTTCCGCCGCGATATCTTCACTCACTTCCCAAGCAATCTTATCCGCAATCTGTCCGATCCTGTACTCAAAGGAGCAGTCATCAAATGTCTTTCCGTAAGTCCTCTCCAGACTCTTGATGATCTCCCCCTGATCCTCCGGATGCATACGCCACATATATGGCCATTGGCTCTCCGGAAACATCCTCGTAGTGTCCGATACATCAAACACATACTTCAGTTTCCCGCTGTCCAGATCCTCATCGATCAGGGCGATTCCCTTCGATCCTCTCTTGATCCAGCACTTCATGTGCTTATTCCAGTAATCCATCGTTGCAACCGCCTTTGCATCCGGCCGCTGCTTATAGATCAGCAGCTGATCCATAAACGGATACCGGTACACCTCTCCGGCAGTATTAAGGAACCGTTTCCACGCCTCCTCGTTACCCGTCACTTCTCCCGCCGCATCCCTTGCCATCTGCGCTATGGTCTGGAACCTGCGGGAATAAACACCGTCTGCCATAAACATCTTCCTCCTTTGTTCTTTTCGTATATCCTGCAACTTAGGGACATTGTGTCCCTAAGTTATAAAAAAAGCGGTTACAAGATTTCTCTCATAACCGCGATTTCGCTGTTTAACAGTTTTTCAACCATGTATCTTATGATACTCTATGAAATGTCACCGTTCTCTATCTGTTTCTTAAGCATTCTTCGAAATAATTTTCGATTTCTTCTTTTATAAAAATTCCAGACCTTTCTCTCATGTCTTCCCAAGTGAAGCACTTTGGGCAGCCGATCCTCCCAGGTCATTTTCTTATGTGGATTTCCTTTCATGTCCTTTTACCCACTAATCATAATCTGTTCCCAGATTACTATCTGTAGTATTATATTTGTTCTTCTCGTTACGCCTTATATTTCCTGACAGGAAACACAGAGTTTCAAGCCAAGTTTTCCCATGCGTTCCATCAGACCGGCATCAAACTCCATATTGCATTGTTTATCATAATAATAGATCATCCAGATCTGTGAATCAGAGAGATCAACTCCCAGCCCAATAAGTTCCTTCTCATTCTTTTCTACGAGATCCAAAAGCCAGGCTATTTCTTCGTAAAATACAGGTCCATCCGGATCCTCCGGAAGATCATCCGGTACATCGATACGATTATTATCGAGTTTTATGCGGAGCAGCCCCTCGATCCCGGCTAAGTCGATATCCTTTCCATACAGCGCTATCCAGAAGCGCATTTCCGGTTCGTGATTAGATCTCATTTTTCCTATACTCCAAAGACATAAAATCCGTTATATTTTTCTGCTTCTTCAAGCCAATCTATCAAGACTTCGTACTCTTCAGGTTTATGCACCTTCAAGCGTTCCTTTATATCTCCAATTCGGTTTGGTCCATAATATGTTACTCCCCAGGTATCAAAATACCCTTCTAACATATTCGGATGAATCCCCAAACCTATAACATCCCTATATTTTATGTAAAATTCACTCTGCTTATCATCATAGACATATAAAGAATCATCTTTCCAATGATCAGAGCTTTCCAGGATCTGTTTTATCTTTGTTCCTGATGGCAGCCTGCAAAACTGCAATTCAATAAAGCATGATCCACCATATTTTTTTCGGTTTTCTTGTGTATCAAACTTCAAAAACAACGCTTTTCCCCTATTGATCCTTATAACTCTATCAACGAAACTCTCTGCTCAATCCAATAATTTATAAAGCTACGGTCTATCTGAGTAGTTACCGAGTTTCAGAACAAATGACCGGACGGATCGTAAATCCGCCACTCCGGAAGCCGTTATTTCCTATTCCGATAAATTGCGGAACAAAATACAGGCACAATGCCCGATCTGCGAATGGCCTGTTTCGCATAGATGACCAGTAATATCCGGCATTCCCTGCTCCTTCTATCGCGTGGGCACGATAATACCCGGCAGCCGGAAGAAAAATGCTTTGGTTTGTATATCCTTCCTTTTTACTCGTTATCCGGTATCCATAT
>JAGACB010000254.1 GCA_017614345.1 Lachnospiraceae bacterium | reverse complement strand
TTCAGATCACGCATTGGTGATGCTACCACATTTTTAAAACCCGCCCGGGCAAACATGGTCCGTACGCTTTCCACAGGCTTTCCGGTGCAGTAGAGCATTTCACCTGTGATTATGACCATCGGGACATTATGTTTTGGGGTGCTTTCTCCTTTATTTCCAAAGATTCCTACTACAGCCACCATTCCAAGCATAACAAGCATCATCACAATAATCATAGCTCCGGCGAAAATACCCTCTCGTTCTTCCGTAGACAACGACAGAAAAAACGTAATGACCGCAATAACGATCAATAAAACCACACCAGCACCAATGGATATCAGAATGATCTTCCCGATCCTGCGTTTATGGGCTGCCGCTTCTTCTCTCAGATGTGCCTGACGTTCTTCTTCAAGTTTTCGCTCCTCCAGTTCCTTCTCCCTCAGCATTTCCATTTCCTTGAGCTTCAGTTCCTGAAGGCGGATCAGCTGATCGGTCTCTGCTTCCTTCAGTCTTGCTTCATCAATATGTCTGTAGATGTGCTCATTTTCATTTGTCAGGAGGATCTTGGTCCCGCAATGAGCACAATAGGTGAAGCTTCTGTTGCTGTCGATCTCGAGATTAGCCAGGCAGTTCGGACATTTTACTGATATGAACTTGATCGCCATATTATTCATCTCCCTCCGTAGGCCGGATCACTTTGTATCCGTAGGATTCAAGAATGGCAATGATCTCCGGGGTAATGTTGATGTCAAAATCAACCTTCTTCATATACGAATTGTTGATGATCCTGTGAAGCTCATCCACGGTCACTCCTATCGTTTCCGAGATCTTGATCAGATTATCGCGATCCGGCAGCCCTCCGTTCACTTCCCACTTTGCAACTGCCGACTTTGAAACCCCGAGTCGCTCTGCCATTTCCGTCTGTGTCAGATTCATATATTTCCTGCGTTTGGCTAAAAATTCACCCAAACTGATTTGTTCTTTCATGGCTCTTCACCCCCATGCTTATATAATAAAACCGGCCCATAGAAACATCAAATCACTTATTTCTTACGCTGCGTAACCTTCCGGGCTTTGATTGGTTTTATGTTAGCACAAAACAAAAAATCACATCCTCCCCAAAACAGGGAGGATGTGATCATATCAGTATCTTTTGCCGATCATTCATAATCCGAAGGATCATATAATTCCCAGCATAAATCCGAGAAAATATAACACAAACAATAGCATTCCCAGAAACACAACCGAAACGAAGAACACCACCAAAGAAATGAGAAGTGTCTTCACTACTTTACTTTCGGTTTTTTTAATTTCGATAAATATCATCCGAAACACTACATAAAGCACCGCACCAATGATCGCCGGAATAAAGTACAGTTTTCTGCCGATCCTGACAAAACCGGTATGGTTTGAGCCAAGGAGGCCGGCGCCGATGAGGATCGAAAATATTACAACCACTGCACAGATCACGGTCCCCTAAACGAATAGCCCGGCCTTCTTCAGCAGTTTCATAAACTTTTGTCTTTTCCGATACTTGATATCTTCTTCTCTCATACTGATCCCTCATAATCTTTCTTGTTCATTAAGCCGTTCCTGTTTCTTCTCCGTCTCTTCCTGCGTAAACCGGATGAGTTCCTCCGCCCCGGTCTTCACCTTGCGGCAGATATGATTCTTTTTCGGATACCCCCAGCCGCCGAATAACGCATTGGGGCCGATGATGGAGCCCACGGGAAGGTCCTTGGAAAGGATGTACGCCACGGACAGCGCCGACTTCTCCGGCGTATTAAACAACGGGGAAAATGGTTTCTCAAGCTTTGAAACCAGACCGGGAAATGCATTTCGCCCCAGGGGTGTAATGGTCATGCCCGGATGGTTCATATATATCTTAATGTTACTGCCCCGATACTTCTCAGCCAAAGCATAGGTAAACTTCGCCAGGCACAGCTTGGAACGGGCGTAGACCGGGAAATCGGAATAATGCTCTTTGTAATAGAAGTCCCTGTAATCCACCTTGGCGATCTTATGAACCATGGAAATGGTATTGATATAGAAGACCTCATGGGGAAGGGATCTGAGATACGGAAGGATCTTCTCCGTCAGGTAGTACACACCCAGATAGTTCGTTCCCAGTACCAGTTCAAAGCCTTCCGCTGTAGTCTTCCCCGGCTGGTGGAATACTCCCGCGTTGTTGACAAAGGCATCAATGTCCACCTGATCCTCTTTCAGTTTCTCTGCGAAGGCATCAATGGACGCAAAGCTTGCAATATCAAGCTGCATCACGGATACGGAAGCACCGGGGTAATCCCTAAGGAGTTCTTCTCTTGCAGCCTCCGCCCGCTCGGGGTTACGGCAGGCAAGGATCACATTTGCCCCCAAAGAGAGCACGATCTCAGCATTCTTATAGCCCACGCCGCTGTTGGAACCGGTCACAAGGACCGTCTTGCCGGCCAGGGAAGTAATGCCCTGTTTATTCAGCCATCTGTTTGTTTTTTCGGACAAGCTCATGGCTCGTGCCCTCCTTTCATAGATTTATGTATCCGATTTTTTTATTTCAAGTATCCGCCAAATGATCCGTAATGCCTGATCATTTCATGTATCATTATTTCATACGATCAGCAGCAACACCGCCAATATCACAACAGGCACCGTGATGGTATCATATTCACTGGGGGAAAACAGTTCCGTCAGTGTTCCCAGCAGTCCGCCCACAAGCGCCCCAAGGACAGCTGTGACCGGATTGCAGTGCCCGTAGAGAAGCAGCATCAGGAAGCCTGCCACAGAAGCTGCCAGCATCATGGCGACGGACCCTTCGTAGGACTTCTTTCCGTCCGCGATCCAGAACTTCACCTTATGCTTGCCGAAGGGAACTCCGATCAGAGCGGCAGTTGCATCGCCCACGCCCCACATCAGGATCGCCGCCGTTCCGGCATAGGGCTTTTGAAAAATGCCCCAGGACACAGCGATCAGAAATGCAAACATGGACAGGAGCCATACCAGACTCCGTTTGATCTCACCCTTACTCTTGGCCACGAAAAGATCCGCATACCAGTTTTCATTTTCCAGGATCGAGAGGATGGGGTAGACCAAAGCCACGATCACCAGGGAGGCCAATGCCGGTGCCCACCAGTGCTCTGCCGTGATGACCATCACGATCACACAGGTAAATGCCACCAGATGAAGGACCTTCCGGAAAACGAACTTCGGCAGCTTGCAGAACTTATAAAGGAACAATACCACGATGAGGCAGGGCAGCACGTAAAGTGCAAAATTGCCGAGACACCGAAGGGTTTCCACGAACACCGCAAACCGGGAAAGGAAGTCCCAATAGTTCAGGATCAGCATGGATGCGCCCAGCACCGTCAGCACTCCGCCCGTGACCAGTCCCACGGTCCGGTTCTTCACCTTGTTGGCAAATCGGGCAGACACCAATGAAGTAACGGTTGCTACAACAATGCAAAGCAGCAGCACATTCCATTTTTCAAGGACAATGGCAGGATGGATCAGCACATGACTTGTTGAGGCGATGAGTGCCGTAAAGGTCATGATAAATGTACTTGTTCCCACGGCCGTCTTCACATCCATCCCGAAGAACACGGTGAAGATGATCAGCATCATCATTCCGCCGCCTGTGCCCACAAAGCCGGTTCCGAAGCCGATGGTGATCCCGAAGAAGATCGAACACAGGATCGTCTTCAGGTCAAGCCCGCCTCCCTTGGCCGGTCCGCCCTTTCTCGTGGTATCCGGTTTCACCAGAAAACGGATGCCGATACAGAAGGTCAGGAACAGGGTAAAGCTTCCCAGGACCACATTGCCTGCCAAAAACGCCACATAGCTGCCGACCATACACATGATCCAGATGCAGGTCATCATGACCCAGCCCCGTTTTAAGTCAATATTCTTATGTTTCGCATAGGTCCCGGCCGTTACCGCCGAACCCAGGATGTCCGATGCCAGTGCAATGGCCGTTGCCTGATACGCACCGGTCTCCCCCGAAAAGGAGGGACAGAGGACAATGAGGATCGGCACCATAACGGTGGCTGCAGAAAGACCGGCAAGTCCGGTTCCCACACCTGCGCCTATGGCCGCGATAATATACCAGAGATATTCCATAATCACCACACAGAGGATTCATTCGATTACGATTTATATCACTTATTGTTACATTGCATAACACCAGTTTTTTAAGAAAGAAACTTTCCCGTTTCCTCCATCACCTGCTTCAGGATCTCAAGATTCCTCAGAGTATCGGCACTCCCTTCCGCATCCTTGATCTCCAGGGAATGGTTTGCCTCAGGGATCACCGTAACGGGAACCCCCGCTCTTCGGATGGCTTCCATGAGCGCTTCATGATCCACCCAGGGATCTGCAGTCCCGGTAAATGTGACGGCATCCTTCACCGGAAACAGAAAAGTCTGCTCCAAGGGTGTGTACAGCACCTGTCTGCAGCTGATCTGATGTCTTGCTGCATAGGCACAGGAAATGGCGGTTCCCACACTTTTGGAAATGAATACGATGTCGTCATATTCCTTCCACTCTACTTTGGATAGCTGTTCCTCCGCCTGAGAAAACATCACTTCAAAGGCCTCCTGCATTTTCTCGGGATGCTCCAAAAGATTTGCTCCGCGATAGGAATACTCCGCGATAATCTGTTCCCGAAAGCCGAACTCCGTTGCCAGATTTCTGCCATAGTATAAAAGGGGCTTATCTGCGTGATAACCGAGCCCCGGAAAGACTACTGCAAGCTTCTTCATATTTCCCTCCAAGTAAAAATCTTGTTAACTTTCTGCTTATTCTACCATTTTTCATGACAATAAGAAAGAAACACTTTCTTATCATTTGATAAAACAATAAGAAAGTGTTTCTGTTACATTTGCATTCAATTGGTAAGAGCCGTCTCTTTCGGATCTACTTCCCTATCAGGGATCCGTGATTTTGATCGGTATGATCATTTGTTTCTTAATGATCAACTCTGCGGAAGTGAGATCACCTGGGATACGGAGGTCACCAGCTTCTCGGTCTTGACCTTCACCTTCGGATCGGCCACCAGATCTTTTCCGTTGATCAGGTACAGGCTGCCGTCTGTGGTCAGGCAGTAGATCCATCCGTCATCGGTCTCATACCAGGAAACGTTCCGAAGGAGGATCGATGAGGTTGCTTCGGTATCATTTGTTATAATTCCGTAGAGATTCTCCAGATCATCGTAGCCTGCGGCCAATGTTTCGCCCACAGCCTGATAGGTTCTGCAGAAGACTCTGCTGTCTCTTCCGTCTGCCATCTCTGCCACCTCTTCAGGTGTCAGGATCGGGTCTGCCTTCCAGATGAGTCCGGGATAGATCACAACCTTGCCGTCCATGATCACGGACAGATCACCGCTGCAGATCTGAGGAGAATACCAGATGCCCTTGCCCAGATAAGAGAGGCAGGTTTTGCGATCTGCCAGTTCGGAGAAGCTAATCATATAACTTTCGTTATTCTTGTTCTCTTCCTTGGTGAGGATCAGGTATTTTTCATCAGGCTTATTCATCTCTTCACTGCCCACTGCAGTAGCTCTGTAAACCTGAGGTGTTTCGGAAACTACCGTCATGGTCTGGAACTCATCCACCTTATCGGCATCGCCGGAAGGCTGGATCACTTCCTTCTTATCATTGGCCCCCACAGCCTTGGCCGCTTCCTTGGTGGCAGCCTCTGCAGCCGCATAGATATCATAGGAAAGCTTGACTGCCTGAGGCTTGGATGCGCCGTAATTTACGGAGCAGGCATCGCCGTCTTCCGTTAAGTAAACGGCGATCATCCGGGTCTCATCCACGTACAGATCCGCCACGGACTGTCTTGCCAGGGCCTTGGAATCCTTTCCGTCGGAGATCCCCAGGGTCAGGTTGGAATAATCATAGTACAGCACTCTGCCGTCTTCCATCAGATCGTAAGTGATGAGGTGATCATCGCCCTCGATCATGACAGCAGGAACATTGGTAAATGTCTTGATCCGCTTGATCTGATAGGTGCCTTCCGTGGTTCTGACACTGTAAGCCACCGTGCTTCCGTCCTCACTGAAACGGAAATGCTCTACATAAGGAACACCCTTTTCCAGGCACAGAGCCCCGTCCTCACCGCGATCGGGAGTCCAGAGATATGCATCATAGGTCAGGTCCAGTGCGTTGGATCTGGTGTAGATCAGCGCATTCATCTTTTCATCATAAGATACATTATAGGAAAGAACGTCTGTGTCCACCTTTACGCTTCCGATTGAAGGCTCATAATACCACAGTGCATCTCCTGCAAGGTAAATGATCCTGCCGCTCTGCTCATCCATGGAGACGACGGAGGATACCGCCTTATCGAGAATGGTCTCCTCTTCGCTCACCTTGCGCAGGTCTTTCTTCTTTAAATTCCCCTGTTTATCCAGGTAAATGACACTGCCTTCCGGGTATCCGGTGGCTGCTTCGATCTGGTTATTTTTGTGATTTTTGCCGGCCAGAGACATGGCTCCAACGGCTCCTGCCACCACCAAAAGTCCTGCTGCACCGAAGGCAAGTACCTTCCAAAACGGCATTCTTTCGGGTCTCTTATGAGACCTTTTCGGCCTTCCGGGGTTCCCGTTTTCACGTTCCCAAAGAGGTTTTAACTCCTTGGTTTTTCCCTCGATCACTGCCGGATCCGGCTCCAAATATGCTGCCTGATCGTCATAAAGTCGACCGGTTTCGGAGGTCTTTCCGGAGGGGATGGACTGCTTTTTTTCTGTCTTTACGGGCTCGATTTTTCCCGTGGAAGAGGTCACTTTTTCACCCGATTTTTTCGTTGTTCCGGGTGCTGTTTTTGTACTCTTTTTCACCGAGATCTGAGGGTCTGCTCCCGTACTTTCGGAGGCAGATTTTGAGGTTTTTCCTTTCCCGGAAGAGGCATCTTTTTCACCCTTTTTCGGTCCGTTTTTGCCCTCGGTTTTGACAGGATTTTGTCCCTTTTTCGAGGCTCCGGCTGCCCCCTCCGAGGCACCTGAAGTACCCTCTTTTGCACCTGTTTTTGATGCGGTTTTTACAGCATCGGAAGAAGACCCCGCAGCCTCTTTTTCTGCCGGATCCGATGCTTTTTTCTCTTTTTTATTCTTTTTGTTTTCTTCGATTTCTTCTTTAAAATCACCTAAAAAAGCTGCTTCGAGCTCATCAATATCGCCGTTTTTCGTACCAAAACCAGCGTCCTTCAATACGGAAAGACCGCATCTCGGGCATACGTCGCCCTGAAAGATCGTTAAACACTTTTTACATCTCATATTCAGTTCACCAATTATGTATCTCATGAGAGCAAATGCTCTCTCCAATAGTCGTCTCAAAAGTCGGATGATCCTGTGATATTTTTCACTGCTCATCCGGTTACTCTCTGCCTCACCTGACAGAGTTCCGTTTCGGTCCCTTTTCCGGACCTGTTTCTGATGGCCAACCTGTTTGAATTTTTTCACACTTCTGAAGCTGTCCTTTGCTTCTCATCCGGCACCTGAACATGCCGTCGGTCATCTCCTCATTTTTCAGACCGTTACCCGTTGGCTTTTCTGTCCTTTGCAGTTCCCTGCGTCGTCTGAATTTTTTCAGACAAATCTTCGGAGCCCCTGCTCCCTCATGACTGACTCATCGGATCCTCATGATCCGTCTTTTGTAGGAGTACTGTTCATCCGACCGTTTCAACTTCGCATGTCGGAACTTTGTCCTTCCACCGGCACTCCCTTCGGTCCGATTTTCCGGCCGATCTCTTTTTCGAATATTCCAGACCTCATCTCTTTCATCGGATCATGTCCTTCCCCATATCTTACAGGACGTCGTTTGTTTGATCCCTGATCCGGGGTCTGCCAAGTACTGTTCAGTCAGGTACACGTGTCGGTCAGTTCAGACCGTCACACCACATTTCTTCTTTTCTCTTTTTTCTCTTCTTTTTTCACTCACCATGCTTTCGCCCTTCGCCCCCTTAATGCACTTCATTCATCAAAGCACATATTCTAAGATGACTCATTGGCTACTTGCCGTTCCCGTAACCACTCTGCATGTGGTCCTTTCATTTGCATGACAGGTGTTATATATGCATCTCCTGCCATAAGTCCCTGTATTTCAAGGGACTGCCATTTCAGATAACATCTGATATTCCTTCTGT
>JAGACB010000253.1 GCA_017614345.1 Lachnospiraceae bacterium | reverse complement strand
GGTCAGAACCACCACAAAGCCGGCTCCGGCTGAAGGGTAAACCTCGCGGACCGTTAAAGTAAAGCCTTCGGGACGGCCCAACAGGGTCGGATCATCCGAAAGAGAGTACTGGGTCTTTGCGATGCACACCGGAAGGTTGCCGAGTCCCAGTTCTGTCAGACGCTTGATCTGATTTGCCGCAGTGCTTGAAAGGGCAATGCCCTCGGCACCGTAGATCTTCTTAGCCACGGTCTCGATCTTTTCGGCGAGACCCATCTCGGAAGGATAGAGTACGTGGAAGTCGGAGGGTTTATTCTCCAGGGTATCCAGTACCATTTCCGCCAGCTCTTTACCGCCGGCTCCGCCTTCCGCCCAGACATCCGAAAGAGCAAAACGGCAGTCGTGAGATTCACAGAACTCACGCACAAACTGCAGCTCCTCATCGGAATCCGTAAGGAAGTGATTTAGGGTAACAACCACAGGAACCCCGTAGCTTCTTACATTTTCAATGTGTTTTTCCAGGTTGACAATGCCCTTCTTCAGTGCCTCCACATTGGGTGCGGAAAGCTCGGTCTTGGGAACACCGCCGTTGTACTTCAGAGCCTTGATGGTTGCCACGATCACACAGGCATCCGGCTTTAAGCCGCTCATCCGGCACTTTAAGTCGAAGAACTTCTCGGCACCTAAGTCTGCGCCGAAGCCCGCTTCCGTTACCACATAATCCGCCAGCTTTAAGGCAAATCTTGTGGCCCGTACGGAGTTGCAGCCGTGGGCAATGTTTGCGAAGGGTCCGCCGTGAACAATGACAGGAGTATTTTCCACCGTCTGGATCATGTTCGGGCGAATGGCATCCTTCAAGAGGGCAGCCATGGCGCCCACTGCCTGCAGATCAGCTGCAGTCACAGGTTCATTGTCATAATTATATGCTACGATGATGCGCGCGATACGCGCCTTCAGATCCTTGAAATCCTCGGCAAGGCACAGGATGGCCATGATCTCGGAAGCCACCGTGATGATGAAGTGATCCTCCCGGACCACACCGTCGGTGCGTTTGCCCATACCGATGACGATATTTCTCAGGGCACGGTCGTTCATATCCAGACACCGCTTCCAGACGATCCTCTTGGGGTCGATCCGGAGGGCATTTCCGCTCTGAAGATGATTGTCCAGCATGGCGGCCAGCAGGTTGTTTGCGGAGGTCACTGCATGAAAGTCACCTGTAAAATGCAGGTTTAAGTCCTCCATGGGAACGGCCTGGGCATATCCGCCGCCGGCTGCTCCTCCCTTGATACCGAAGCAGGGACCCAAAGAGGGCTCTCTGAGGGCTACCACCGTCTTCTTTCCGAGGCGGCAAAGGGCTTCCGTAAGACCTAAGCTTACCGTGGTCTTGCCTTCTCCTGCGGGAGTCGGGTTAATGGCGGTCACCAAAATGAGGCGCCCGTTATCATTTTCCTTAATGCGCTCCCAAAGCTCGTCCGTCAGCTTCGCCTTGTATTTTCCGTAATATTCCAGCTCGTCATCCGTGATGCCTACCTGCGCGGCAATCTCCCGAATCGGAAGCATTTTCGCTTCCTGAGCGATCTCAATATCCGATTTCATCTGAATTCTCCTCCTGATCATTCCACTCGAAGGGTGATCACATCATCCATCTCCATGTCGCTGATCTCGCACTCTGCGCCGAGCTCGAGATACGCATGGATATGGAAAAATGCCATACACTCCTCCAGAGAATCGCGGACATCATCCGTCAGGGCATCATAGCCGTATGCCCTCAGCATATCCGAAATCTCAAAGGTGAGATTTCCTCCCTCGGGAAGATAATCCTGAAGATAGAGCAGTCTGATGCGGACATACTTAAAGAACAGCGCCACATCCTGGTCGTCACGGATCACCACGTTCCTGTTGCGGATCTCCATATCCATCTCAATGATGTCCTCGTTGATCTTCGGGTAATCCCTGTTGATGATCACTTCCGGTCCGATATTCGCCAGACACTCCAACGCCTCGGAAATAAACAGTTCCTTGTCTACCAGATGCTTCTGATGCATATAGAAACGATCATAGGTATAGATCGCATTCAGCATTCTTACCTGCTCGTTGTATTCCAGTTCCACTGCCCTCATAATGGCCGCAAGATCTTCGGGTGCATACAATAGATCCATTTTCATTCTCCTCTTCCCATTTCTAGGGACGGCGTATCCCCCGGACGGCAGTCTCCGCCTATGGTACACGCTATCTACGATATTATACTACGCAAAGAACTTTTATGCAAATAGTTTGTGAAAAGAGCAACAATTCCGATTTACACATTTGAGGGATGCCCACAGATCCTTCCATTTTTTGCTCAGAATGCAAAAAATGAAAGGATCCGTGGACATATAAAATGATAACATCTAACTGCCCTTTTTTACTCTTTTCATTTAATAAAAAATGTTCTATAATGTAGTTTCAAATTCAGATAACAGTAAAGGAGTTTCCTATGAGAAAAGCTGTGATCAGAAATAAAGCCGTTCTTTCGTTGCTTTCTCTGGCTCTGGCGGGAGGGTTGCTGTTCCAGGCAGGCTGTACGCCGCAGCCCGGAACGGATCCCACGGGTTCCGGTTCCAAGGAACAGACGGAAGACAATACAAAAGATAAGACGGAAGAGAATTCCTCCGAAGAAGTAACCAAGCAGAATCCTTCCGAGGAAAATGGATCTGCCACGGAGCCCGGAACGGAGCCTTCCGAACCGGAAAGTGAAACCGAGCCGGCGGAGCCCGAAAAGATCCGCATCGGATCGTTGAAAGGCCCTACTTCCATAGGCCTGGCACCGCTCATCACGGGAGATTATGAGGGAGATCCTTTAAACGAATACGAGTTTCAGATCGAGGCTACGGCTGATGTGCTGCTGACCGCCTTCATGAAGGAGGATCTGGACGTTGCCCTGATCCCGGCCAATGCAGCCGCTGTCTGGTACAAGAAGTTCCAGGCCGAGGACAAGTCCTCCAGCGAAGTCACCGTCATCGACATCAACACCCTCGGAGTGCTGTATCTGGTGGGTCCGGAGGATGTGAACGAACTCATTCCCCTGGAACAGAAGGCATCCGATCTGAAGGACAAAAAGATCTTCATGACCGGTCAGGGAACCACCCCGGAATATGTCTTCTCCTATCTGATGTCCGGATGCGGTGTGAATCCCGCTTCCCTAAACATCACATGGTTCTCCGAGGCCTCCGAGGTCGTTGCCGCACTGGCCGCAGATACCGAAGCCTACGCCGTTCTGCCCCAGCCCTACGTGACTGTGGCTACCAACAAGCTTCAGGATCTGCACATGATCTCTTCTTTAAATGATTGCTGGAACGATCAGAATGAAACCACCGGCAGCCGTCAGGTCACCGGCGTAACCATTGTCCGCACCTCCTTCTTAGAAGAGCACCGGGAAAATGTAGACCGCTTCCTGGCAGATCACGAAAAGAGCGTGGAAGCTGCCTCCCGCGATGCAAAGGTCACCGCAGGACAGGTTGTGGAGGCCGGCATCATTGACAATGCCGCCGTTGCGGAAAAGGCCCTTCCCTACTGCTCTCTGACCTGCATGACAGGTTCGGAGATGAAGGAAGCCCTCTCCGGCTATCTGAAGGTTCTGTATCAGGCCAATCCCAAGAGCGTGGGCGGAAGCCTTCCGGGAGATGACTTCTATTATGCCGGACCTGAGAAAGACAACAAAAACGAAAGTAATGCCGACGATAAAGAAGGCAAAAGCGAAAGTAAGCCCGGCGAAAAAGAAGACAGTTCCGAAGAAAGCAAGGAAGTCTCTTCCGAAGAAGAAACCAAGGAGTCCGAAGGCACTTCCGAAGTTCCCAAGAGCGATGACGGAAACTACAAAGCAAGCCCCGAGAACGTGAAGGAGATCGGCCGGTATCAGTACTGGAACGGCATCAGCTGGTTCTCTCACGCAGGCTGCGGGATCGAGTTTCAGGTCACCGGAAAGACCTGCAAGGTGACTCTGGCCGGCGACAGCCTCTCCACCTCCACTAAGCACGTGGACACCGAGAGTCAGGCCCGGATCGAGTTCTTCATTGACGGCGAAAAAACCGATGACGTCCTGGTGGACGGCCGCTCCAAAGAAGTCACCGTCTTTGACGGCACCGAAGAGAAGACCGCCGTGGTCCGCGTCATCAAGGTTTCCGAGGCCAATCTTTCTTCCTACGGGATCTCAAACATTTACACGGACGGGACCATTTCCCCGACCGAGGAAAAGGATCTGAAGATTGAATTCATCGGTGACTCCATCACCTGCGGCTACGGCCTGGAGGCAAACGGAAAAACGCTTTATTCCTCCACCACCGAATCCATTGTCCCGACTTACGCCTATCTTACCGCCAAGGAACTTGACGCGGATTACTCCATGGTCTGCGCCAGCGGCTCCGGTATCATCTCCGGCTACGCTCCCGACGGAAACCGCAACACCGCCAACCTGATGCCCGAGATGTATCAGAAGCTGGGAGGCAGCGTTTCCGCCATTATCATGGCCCAGCTTCCCTCCGCCATCCGCTGGAACTTTTCTCTGTATCAGCCGGATGTGGTGGTGATCAACCTGGGCACCAACGATTACAGCTACACCAAAGAGGATCCCGAGCGAATCGCAGAATTTGAAAGCGCCTACATTGATTTTGTGAAATACATCCGGGAAAATAATCCCGACGCCCTCATCGTCTGCACCCTGGGCCTTATGGGCGATAACCTCTACCCCAACATTGAGCACGCCATCGGCACCTATTCCGCCGAGACCGGCGACACCAACATCACCTCCATGCCCTTCGAGGTACAGAATACTGAGGTTGACGGCGTTGCCTTAGACTGGCATCCCTCCGAGAAAACTCACGAAAAAGCCGCTGAAAAGTTGGCTTCCTTCCTGAAGGAAAACCTCAAAAAAAATCACTGAAAAATACAATTGACAAATAAAACCTTATGTGTTATTATCACTTAGTCGCGGCCCCATGGTCAAGCGGTTAAGACATCGCCCTTTCACGGCGGTTACAGGGGTTCAAATCCCCTTGGGGTCACTTCGGCGCGATGGCCAAGTGGTAAGGCACAGGTCTGCAACACCTCTATCACCGGTTCAAATCCGGTTCGCGCCTCTAAAGCTTAAGAACCCGATGAAGGAAACTTCATCGGGTTCTTTTTGTGTGCAGGCAACGAGCCAAAGTGCCCTTGCTGTGCTTGCACAGAGCAAGGGCACCTTGGCGACTGCCCATCATGTAGCGCGTAGTGCGATAGCACGGAGTGCGGAATGATGCCGGAACCGGGAG
>JAGACB010000252.1 GCA_017614345.1 Lachnospiraceae bacterium | reverse complement strand
TATCAATAATTGTCGTACTCGGAAACAAGGTACTCATACAGATCAAAGTGCTCGTTCTTATTTGCATAGAACAGGGTACCCACATCCTCACCGCTTAAGATCCGGTCAATGACGCTCACGTCATTTCCGTTGGCAATGACCATATCAATGCCGGAATAGGTGGCGATCCTAGCAGCCTCGATCTTGGCATGCATTCCACCGGTTCCCACCTTGCTGCCGGTTGTGGACTTGCCCATCTTCTGGATGTCCTCGGTGATCTCCGGAATGGACCGGATCAGCTTGGCATTCTCATTCTTGTTGGGGTCGTCCGTATAGAGGCCGTCCTGATCGGTAAGCAGGATCAGAAGATCCGCTTCCACAATGGAGGCCACAATGGCGGAAAGACGGTCGTTATCACCGAACTCGATCTCGATGGTGGACACCGTATCATTTTCGTTTACAATGGGAACCACGCCCAGTTTTAACAGCTCCCGGAAGGTGTTGCTGGCATTAAAACGGCTCAGATGATTTACCACCGTATCCTTGGTCATCAGGATCTGAGCGGTGAGCTGATTGTACTCCGAAAACAAACGCTCATAGGTCATCATCAGACGGGCCTGGCCAATGGCAGCCATTGCCTGCTTTTCGCTGATGCTCTGGGGCTTCTCCTTCAGTCCGCAGGTCTTTACGCCTACGGCGATCGCACCGGAGCTGACCAGGATCACATCCTTATTCTGGGAACGCAGATCCGTGATGATACGGACCAGCTTTTCAAGCTTTCTGAGATTGAGTTGTCCGGAATCCGGATAAGTGAGGGAAGAGCTACCGATCTTAATGATGACTCTTTTTTTCTCCTTCAGTCTCGAACGATCCTCAAGTTCTGTACACATAACGATTCCTCTTTCTCGTAAATATTTTCAGTCAGTATATAAGAATATCCCATAAAAGAAAAGTGTTTTTTTGAAAACATTTTTCATCCCTGCAATAATACGGCGATCTTCTCTGCCACCTTGATCCCGTCAATGGCCGCAGAGGTAATGCCGCCTGCATAACCGGCTCCTTCCCCACAGGGGAAAATGCCCTTTACAGCCGGGCTCTGCATCTCCTCATCTCTTAAGATCCTGACGGGCGATGAGGTTCTGCTCTCCAAACCGGCAAAGATCGCATCCTTTCTGCCGAAGCCTTTGATCCTGCGGTCAAACTGCTGCATACCGGCCTCTAAGGAAGCACTGACCTCCCCGGGAAGCACCGATCGCAGATCCGCAAATTCCGTACTTCCTTTGACGCAGAGTTCAAAGTCTCCGTAGCCGGAACTGATCCTGTTCTCACAGAAGTCTCCGTAAAGCTGAACGGGGATCCTTCCTCCGGCACTTAAGAATGCCTTTTTCTCAAGGCGCCTCTGATAATACATTCCGGACAGTGCGGATGCATTTTCCAAGGCAGAGCCCTCCGCCATGAAATCCCGGGGAGTGACCGTCACGATCAGGGCCGAATTGGCATTTTCCGAACCACGGTCCATGTAACTCATGCCGTTCACCGCCAGATAACCCTCCTCGGAGGAAGCGTTTACCACGTAACCGCCGGGACACATACAGAAGGAATAGATCCCTCTGCCGTTTACGCCCTCAGCAGTCAGCTTGTAATCCGCCGCCTGAAGCCTTTTGTCATAACCGGATCCGTACTGGGATTCATTGATCATGCTCTGAGGATGGGCCACTCGAACGCCCACCGCAAAGGCCTTGGGCTCCATGGCCATGCCTTTCTTCTCCAGCATCTGAAAGGTATCTCTGGCGCTGTGGCCTATGGCAAGCACGCAGTTTCTGCAGGGAATGGTTCTCTCGCCGTTTTGATCCTTCAAGGTCAGACCGATGAGCACACCGTCCTTCACCTGCAGATCCGTAAGCTCCGTTTCAAACAGGAACTCGGCGCCATTTGCTCCATAAAAAGACGCATATTCCGGATCACGGTCCTCAGGCAGTCCGTGCCGATATGCGGTTTTGCCAGATATCCGATACTTTCGGGGGCTCCGTGCCGTAAAAACACATCCAAAACCTCACGGTACCGCCCGTATTTATCCTTCACCATGGTATTCAGTTTTCCGTCGGAAAATGTTCCCGCACCGCCTTCACCGAAGGAAACATTCGAAGACGGGTCAAGAGCCGCCTTTCCAGCCCAGAAGGCCTCAATGGTCCCGGTTCTCTCTTCCACCTTCTGTCCCCGTTCCACCACTATGGGCTTAAAGCCGCGGATGGAAAGCTCATAGGCCGCAAACAGTCCGCAGGGACCAGCCCCTATGATCACCGGACGAAGCTCCTCGGAAAGCTCCCCTTTACAGCCTTCCACAGGAAAATGATACCGTGCCCGTTCCTCCTCTTTGGGATCCACCATGGTTACGGTAACATTTTTCCCCTTAAAGCTCATCTGACCGGGAACAGACACTCTGATATGATATTGATAGAACAGCTCCGGCTTGTTTCTGGCATCCAGAGACCTTCTCAGGATCTTCACTTCCACCTGGGAAGGATCCGTCTTCAGATGCAGCTTACGGATCAGCTCCTCCCGGACAGCATCCGCTTCCTTTCGGCCCAGAATCTTATCTGTTCGAATTTTCAGATCTGTTGTAAAGATCATCTCGATTACCTTTCACTTCGTGCAGCACTTCTTCCGGCTGCAATTCCGCTGATCCAGGCGTGATGCAGGTTATATCCGCCGCAGTCTCCGTCCAGATCCGCCAGTTCCCCGATCACATAGATTCGAGGCTCCTTTTTCAGGGACCAGTCATTTTCATTCAGTTCCTCAAGGCAGATACCTCCGGCACTGACCTGAGCCATATCAAAGCCTTTGGTGCCCTTTACCGGAAGCACAAAGTGCTTGATCTTCTCTGCAATCTTCTCAGCCTGAGCCTCGGAAACCTCTCCCGCTCTCAGATTCACGGAAATGCCGCTCTCTTTCAGGATCACTTCTCCCAGCTTTTTCGGAAGAAGTCCCGAAAGCAACGGAGCATGTCCTTTCATGTTCAGGATCAGATCCGCCAGCTCCGAAAGCTCTCTTTCCGTACAAAGATCCAAAACCACACCGAGCCCTGCACCGGGTTCTGACTTCAATCTCCGGCTTATAGCTCTGCTGACCTGAAAGGCCGGGATCCCGGATACTCCGTAATCCGTCAGCTGAAGCTGACCCTCTGACGAAACCTCCGTCCCTTCCACTGTGATCCGCCCGTTCACACGCACCCCTGCCCAGTTCTTTAAAAACGGTTTGGACTGCACTTCGATGGGCACCAGAGCAGGAACAAAAGGAATCGTACTAAGCTTTCTGTCAGAACCTGCAAGACTTTCCGCAAGGAAAATGCCTTTGCCGTCGGACCCTGTTTTCGGAGCCGCAGCTCCGCCGGTTGCCAGGATCACCCGAACCGAATCGTCTTTCCGAAAAGGCTCAGAAACCTCTTTTCGGATGGTATCACGGGTCATTTCCCGTTCTGTCCGGACCAGTACACCCAGGGCTTCCGCCTCAAAACGTAGAGCATCCAGAACACTTGCCGCCTGTTCGGAGCTTGGGTAATAAAGGTCTCCTCTTTTACAGGGAATGATGCCGATACTCTCGAAAAATACCAGATCTTCTGAGGTCTCAAGACGTTCGCAAAAACGCAGGAAACTCTCCCGGTCACTATCGGAGTGATAGTGATCGGGGGAGATACGATCGTTGGACAGATTACATTTTCCGTTACCGGTGGAAAGGATCTTCTTCCCGACACGGTCATTTTTCTCGAGAAGCGTTACCTTCGCTCCTTCACGGGCAGCTGAGATACAGGCGGCAAGTCCCGCCGCTCCGCCGCCGATCACGATCACATGATTCATGGAGAGGTCCTTTCGTATAATTCATCAATCTCTGAGTAAATGAAGCTTTTCCGCCATTCTGGCAAGGCTTCTGCCCTTGGGCATATCCTCAAGATCCTCGGAACTGATCATGCCGAGGCCGAAGAGAAGCACCGCATAGGCCACCACGCCGGTCAGCATGCCGAAGATGAGGCTCATTTTATCACTGCCTACAATTTCCCGGACAATATAGGAAACTCCGAGAACCGCCAGTCCCATGATGAGGGACGCAACCGCAGGCATCACAAAGGTCTTTTTCAGATCCAGATCCATATCAAGTTCATTTTCAATGGATACCAGATTCAGGAAGCTCATGACCATTCCGAAGGCAATGTAGGAAAGGATCACGGCGTAGATATGCATATCAAAGATCCAGAGCATGGGAACCATCATGATCAGATGGATCACCAGGGCAATTAATGCGTGGCGCACAGGCACCGCCATCCGGCCCATTCCCTGAAGGATACCGTTGGTCACGGTTGCCAGGGAGAAGAATACCACTGCAATGCAGCCCAGTGTCAGATAAATGGCTGCCTTGTCATGATACTCGTTTCCGGAGAACAGCGAATTCATGATGGGATCCGCCAGAACACCGAGACCCACTGCACAGGGGAAGGAGATCAGCATGGTAAAGCGGATGGCTCCCTTCACCTTTGAGATCACAGCTCTGGTATTGCCCACTGCCATGGAAGTGGTAATGGCCGGAACCGAGGAGGATGCCAGGGCCGATGAGATTGCAACCGGCACATGCAGCATCAGAATATACATACCGTCATAGGCACCCCAGATCAGCTTGTACTCCGCAAGGAGCTCTCTTCCGCTCATATAGTAACTGAATACGGACTGATCTGCGATATCGATCAGGTTGTAAGCCGTTGTGGAGATCAGTACCGGGAAAATGGTCAGCACAAGCATTTTCAGTACCTGTCCCATGGATTCATTATCCGATGCCCGGTCCGCCTTGATGGGCTTCCGATACCCGGGACGCATCCGGAAATACATGAACATACAGAACAACAGGGCCGTCAAGGCACCCATTGTGGTACCCAAGGTACCGCCGGCAGCACCCAGGGAAGCACCGTTTTCCAGTGTTCCCTTCACCAGGTCGGCCTTGTGACCCAGCTGGAACAGCCACCAGGACATTCCCACGGAAACCGCCGCATTGACGATCTGCTCAAAGATCTGAGATGTGGCCGTGGGGATCATGGTATTTAAGCCCTGGAAGAACCCGCGGAACACGCCCAGGAAGGACATGATAAAGATCGCCGGAGCCAGAACCCGAAGGGGGATCGCCGCCAAAGGCATGTTCAGGATATAGGTTGCAAACTGGTCGGCAAAGACAAATACCACCGCCGAACAAAGCCCGCCCACAACCAGGGAGAACCAGAAGGCACCGGAAATGACTTTGAAACCGTCCTTGTATTTCTTTTGTGACAGTCTGGCAGAAACCAGCTTGGAAACCGCCAGAGGCATGCTGTAGGAAGAAACCAGCAGCATGATGGAATAGATCTTGTAGGCACTGGAATAATACGCAATACCTTCCGTACCGATGATACGGATCATGGGGATCCGGTAGATCAGACCGATGATCCTGACAATGATGGAGGCCGCCGCCAAAATCCCGCCGTGGATCAGAAAGCTCTTTCCTGCTTCCTTCGCCGGATCACGAAAGCTCTCTTCCGCTTCCTGTGAAGCTCTTCTCACAGGCTCCCGCGAGGTTCTGCGAATGGGTTCCCGAAGCTCCTGGGAGTCACCGGTGTTTCTTCTTGAGGAGTTCTGCCCCTCTCGAACAGTAGAACCGGTAGTTCTGCGACCGGCACCCGATGTTGATCTGCGGGGATTTTCTCCGGATAGTCTTCCGGTTGATCCCTGAGAAGTTCTCCGAAGCGGTCTGCTCTCATCACGGCCTGAACTGCCGAAGGTACTCAGAACAGGATCATCATCCTCTTCTGCTTCTCTTGCACTCTGGCGAACAGGTCTCTGCCGAAGGGGTCTGCTTTCATCACGACCGGGTCTCAGAACCGGATCGTCCTCTTCCTCGTCACGCTCGGAAAAGGTCTTCAAAACCGTTCTTCTGCGAACCGGTTCTTTGGACTCTTTGATCCTGACCTTTTTTGTATAAAATGATTGGAGTTCAGGTTCCCCGGAGTGGTCCTCCCTGTCGGAACCCGAATTCCTGAAATGAATCTCATCCTTGCTCATTAGGGGTTAATCCTTCCAATTCAGTTGCTGATGATGACGTCATCTGCAACTATTCAATCTCTTGTGATCCCGAGGTTTTGCAGGATCTCTTCCTGCCGCTTTTCCATTTCGAGTCTCTCGGAATCCTCGATATGATCATAGCCCATCAGATGCAGCATACTGTGAGCGGTAAGAAAACCGACCTCACGTTCAAAGCTGTGTCCGTAGTTTTCCGCCTGCTCTGCTGCACGCTCCAACGAGATCACGATATCTCCCAGCATCAGCTCACCGCTGTCCGGATTAAAACAATCTGCCTCAGGATCCTCCACATGGGAGAAATCTGCCGGAGCCTCATATTCAATGAGGGGGAAGGAAAGAACATCCGTTGCGGAGTCGATCCCACGGAAATCCCGGTTCATCTCCTGAATATTTGCATTATCCGTCAGAGTCACATTGACCTCGGCTTCATATTCACATTTTTCATGATCACAGGCTGCGATCACTACCTTGCGGATCAGCTCCAGGAGCTCTTCGGAGGCTTCTACGCCCTCATCACATTCGATCGTTATCGTCATATCTCGTCACCTTTACTATTCTATCCACACTATATTATTTCAACACATTGAAAACCGCTTAATCCCTTTTGGGTCTGCGGTCCTTCTGCTCATACTCCTCGTAAGCCTTTACGATCTTCTGAACCAGCGGATGTCTTACCACGTCTTCATTGGTAAAGTACATAAAGCCGATCTCATCGATGTCTCCCAGGACCTTTGAGGCCATCTCAAGGCCTGAAACCGTTCCGAAGGGAAGATCCTTCTGGGTCATATCTCCGGTGATGATCACCTTGGAACCGAAACCGATACGGGTCAGGACCATCTTCATCTGAGCCGGCGTGGTATTCTGTGCCTCATCCAGAATAATATAAGCGTTATCAAGGGTTCTTCCTCTCATGTAGGCAAGAGGAGCCACCTCGATGAGGCCCTTTTCGGAATTCTGCAAAAAGCTTTCCGCACCCATGATCTGATAAAGTGCGTCGTAAAGCGGTCTTAAATAGGGATCCACCTTGCTCTGCAGGTCACCGGGCAGGAAACCCAGTTTTTCGCCTGCTTCAATGGCAGGTCTCGTAAGGATGATCCGCTCCACATCCCCGGCCTTAAAGGCGCTGATGGCCATAGCCATGGCAAGATAAGTCTTTCCGGTACCGGCAGGGCCGATCCCGAAGGTGATCATCCTGCGGCGGATGGAATCGATATATTTCTTCTGGCCCATGGTCTTGGGCTTTACGGGTTTTCCATTAATGGTCCGGCAGATGATATCGCTGTCCAGCTCTTCCATCCTGGCAACCTGATCTTCCATGGAAAGGGCCAGTGCATAATCCACGCTCTGCTCGGTGATATCATTTCCCCTGCGGGCAAGCGTAGCAAGCTCATCCAGAACCGCCTTGGCTCTGGCCACAGAAACCTCGGTACCGATGAGCTTCAGCTCATTTTCCCGGGAAATGACCGTTACATGAAGGGTGCGTTCAATCTTCTTCAGATAGACATCAAACTCGCCGAAGATGGTTTTCTGAAGACTTTGATCCATTCCCACTATACTTTCAAGGACACTCATATACGCCTCTTTCGTTCTTTCTCCTGCGGGAAAATGACTGTTTTGAACCCCGAAAAACAGGTTCCGGCCGAATTTTGCCCGCAATAATTCGCATAATATATTAACATAAACACAACGTCTCTTCAACTATAATTAGTGATGATTTTTGTGCAGGCACAGCAGGCAGACTTTGGCTCGTCGCCTGACTCATTCCGCGCTGCGCGCTCCATGATGGGCGGTCGCCAAGGTCTGCCTGCTCTGTGCAAGCACAGCAGGCAGACTTTGGCTCGTCGCCTACACAAAAAAGAAGAGTGTACTTGTGACAACTCACAATGTACACTCTTCTGATTAACGTGTTTGAAAACGGGAAGCCTACAATCAGTTGTATTTGCGCTTTCTTGCAGCTTCAGACTTCTTCTTACGTCTTACGCTGGGCTTCTCATAATGCTCTCTCTTGCGGATTTCCTGCTGAATTCCTGCCTTAGCGCAATTTCTCTTAAATCTGCGCAGAGCACTGTCAATGCTTTCATTCTCTTTTACGATAACATTGGACATCGGCGTCTTCTGACCTCCCTCCGTATGTTCCGGTGTCGGAACGGACTACTGTGAATCAGCACTATTCGAGCAAAATTCATACAAGAGCATTATAGCAAAATTTTTCCATTCGTCAACCACTTTTTTAAGACATCATTTGTGAAGGAATTCAAAGGACTTAACAGCCACATTTCCATGTCCTTCATAGCGGATGTAAAGGGCTGTAACGCCATCCGGGATCTTCACATCTGCCTCGTAAGGAGTCCAGATATTGCAGTTCTCGATGGATACACTGCCTAAGGATTCGCCGTCCCAGCTGGTTGCAAAGTGGAAGGTACCGCTTCCGTAGCCCCGAACCTTGATGCGGATGCCGGTAACACCCTTGCAGTCAAAGTACTTGAAGCCCATGGTTACGCCGTCCTTGATCTCCTTGACATAGCCTTCGTCATGAGCAACGGATACGTTCTCATTTGCCACATCGGCGCCGTCCTGAGATACTCTGGGAGCTGCGGGATCTCCAACATACATGTGATGTTCCTTGTTGAACAGGTGGCATGCAAGATAGGTTGCGTACTCGCCTTCATCGGAAAGAGGTCCGCCGTTGAAACCACAGGAGGTGATCTCTACCTGAGGGATCTTGCCGTCTTCGGTAAAGCTGATCTTCTCAGCACAGCCCTGTCTGGAATACCAGGTATTGTTGGTCTGTCTGTGATAGAAGATGTACCAGTCATCGCCGATCTTCTCAATGCTTCCGTGGTTGTTGCCGCCGTAAGCCATGGCCATATCAGCAGGCTTGTAGGAATCGATTCCCTTATCACAGTTGCTGACGATCACACCGCCGTAGCTGAACTTGCCGTCAAGACTGTCGGAGGTTGCATAGCAGAGCTCATGCATTACCTGTGAGGAATAGATAAAGTAATAGATGCCGTCTCTCTTACGGATGGAAGGTGCCTCGAAGAAAGCATGTCCTTCAAACTCGGTTCCTGCAGAGTAGCTGCTTCCGGGAACAATGATCTCAGGCTCCTTTACAATGGTCAGCATATCCGGTCCCAGAACGGTTCTCATGGCACCGTGACGGGACTTGTCACCGAAGCCGCAGAAGCCGGTGAAGAGCCATGTCTTGTCGCCCTCGGTCAAAACGCCGGGATCGAACTGAGGCTCATCGCCCTCTCTCTCGCCTAATAAGGTTCCGTCTGCATAATGAACATAGCCCAGGAACTTATAACGTCCTGCAGGAGTATCACTGACAGCAACGGAAACGATGCTGATATGATCCAGAACATAGAACAGATAATATCTTCCGTCCGGTCCGATGGTTACATCAGGTGCATACAGGCACATGGAGCCGTCGGAGTTTCTGGGATCCTCGGTCTTGGGATAGATCACACCCTCAAACCGCCAGTCGGCAGGATTGTTCACGGGTGCGGACCAGCATACATAATCTCCCTGGCAGAATACATGACCGTTGAATACGTCATGAGATCCGTAAACATAAACTCTGTCGCCGAATACGTAAGGCTCGCCGTCCGGGATATACTCCCAGGAAGGAAGATAAGGGTTCAGACCCTGCTTCTTTACGCCGGGAACCAGCTTCTCGATGGAGGTTCTGGCACCTTCGGAGGTAAAGTTCATCTCAAACTTCTCATCTGCGGTGTAAGGCTTCCACTCGGGAAGTTCGGGGTGCTTCTCCAGACGTCCCGGTGCCTTATGATAATTCGGATCATGGAACTTTACAAAGTTCACGAAGTACTGGCTCATCTGCTCAGCCAGCTCAAAGTGACGACCTCTCCAGGGTCTCCAGCCGTGCTTTAAGGTATCAAACCAGAACCAGAGATCTACCGAATGGAAGCATCCGGGATGATCATAGCCGGGGATATCGGGAGTAAACCGATAATAGTAAACGGGAAAGTCACGGCCGTTTTCGATGGCACCGTTCATGAAGCTCTTAACGGACTTCTCAACGATGTTAACGCCGCCCATTACAAATTCATCTGCGGTATTACCTGCCAGGATCGGCACAGGAGCACATTTTCCTGCTACCATCAGGTCAAAGGAATCGCCCTTGCTGAAAAGATTGTCCTGGAAGGTTGCAAACATGGCATTATGAGAATTGCGGAACTCCGCATAACGATCACGGATAAAGAAAGCATCCAGCTTTCTTGCCTGCTCAAGGGTGGAAACACCCAGGGCATCAAAGAAATCCAGACCGTCCTGCTCTGCCTGAGCAAGGTTCTTGGGGTGGAACAGGTCATTACCGTGTCCGCCGCCTTCGGGATGAATGATACCGCTGAAGATCACGGCACCCTTGATCTTACCGAAGTTCTCTTCGCAGCAGATCTGGTTCATAACGCTTCCGCCGCCTGCAGACTGACCGGAGATGGTGATATTCTCGGGATCGCCGCCGAAGGCTGCAATATTGCGGATAACCCAGTCCAGAGCAAACTTCTGATCCAGCATACCGAAGTTGCCGGGAGCCTCAGGTGCTTCCGCAGTGATCTCGGGATGAGCAAAGAAACCAAGGGCAGCCAGACGATAGGTGACGGAAACCATAACGATCCCCTTCTTCGCCAGCTCTTCACCCGTAAATTCCATTTCGTTGGGGCATCCCCACTGGAAGCCGCCGCCGTGATACCAGATCAGAACCGGAAGCTTTTCATCCTCACGGTTTGCCGGTGTCCACACATTTAAATACAGGCAGTCCTCATCCATGGGAATATCCGGATCTACATGCCACTCTCTGCAGTAGATATCATCACCCACACCGGGCTGATCCTGTACACTGATGGGTCCGAAGTCATAGGCATCCAACACGCCTTCCCAATCCTGAACCTTCTGAGGCGCACGCCAGCGATTTTCGCCTACAGGCGGAGCCGCATAAGGGATCCCGCGAAACGCAGTAACCTTCTGATTGGTACATGCCAGACCTCTTACCCATCCGTTTTCGATCTTGACTTTTCTTAACATATGTTACCCCCTGAAAAATATTTTCATCTTTATCGTTAAACCAATAAAGACATCATACTTCGACATTATAACCTGTTTTAGTAAAAATTGCTATCGAATTAATGCTTTAAAGTCACCAATTTGTGCGATTTTCCATAAAAACATGAAAAAAGCCCGAGAATTCCTCTCGAGCTCTCTGTTTTTGTAAGAAAAGAAATCTATATCACCGCCCCATCAGGTGCCCAAGCAACGCTTTGCAACCGACTTCAATGTCACGATAGGTGGAGGAAAAGTCCCCGGTATACCAGGGATCCGCAATCCCCCGTTCAATCCCTGCATAGGATAACAGCTTCTTAACCTTTCCTTCCGGATCACTTCCCACGATCCGAAGGATATTCCGGATATTCTGCTCCTCCATTCCGATCAGCAGATCATACCGGTCATAATCCTCTTTGGTCAGTTTTCTGGCCCGCTTTCCATCGCAGGAAAGCCCATGCATCCTGAGCTCAGCCTTTGCCGGCGGATACACAGGATTCCCGATTCCGTTCCAGGTTTCTTCACTGCTGGTAGCCGCCGATTCGATCAAAAACTGATCCTCCATTCCGGCTTTTCTGACCATATCCTTCATAATAAATTCCGCCATGGGCGAACGACAGATGTTGCCGTGGCAAATAAATAATACTTTTATCATTCTTCTTCGTAATGTCGCAAAGGCTCGCATACGTTGATTTTACAGGGCGTTCTTGTCCAGCCTCCAGCTATACAGATATCTGTCCTTTCCATAACAGTCATAATACTTAAAGCGATATCTTCCATTTGCCTGCTGTGTTTCTCCGGTGTGTAATAATCTGCCTTTGCTATCTCTCCTTTTCTCTTCCATTCTTGCTCCTTTCTGAATAACAGAAAGGACTTTCCGATGCGACAATTGTAGCACAGAAAAGTCCTTTCGTCACGACAAACTTCAATTTCCCTATTGCAGAATCACACGCAACTTGCCTGCTCAAGAAACCGTACAAAACACTCTCTATGAATCTTTCCGTGAGATCCGACCTCCACCATACAATTAGCTCCTTTGTGTTGTTCAATTACCTGATACAATCTTTTTTCACCAATTCCGAAATACTTTGCAGCTTCTGGTATGCTGAGTGCATACTTTTTCCAAACGGGGATGCCATCCGAAAACGCCTCACACTTTCCTTCATCTTTCATTCCAATCATTCTTTGTCCTCCCAATTAAATTTTTACATCGTTTCATTACAAAACCACAGTTCAGGCCGGCAACCAGACATGGCAACCAGCCTCCAAAAAACATTTTTCATTTTGTTTCACTTCCGTTCTTGATCAGCTTACCCCCTTATTCCTTGGGCTTCTCCGGAGGAATGTCTTTCGGATTGATTTCAACAAAATCATTTTCAAACCTCTGGTTGTCGGAGCTGGTTGCCACCCTCTCCCATCCCTTCTGCCTTCGGTAATTCTTGAAGCGGCGTGGGTTCTGAAACCTGCTCCATCCTGGGATCCTGCTCATGATTTCCATAATCTGCGAGGTTTCAATTTTATT
>JAGACB010000251.1 GCA_017614345.1 Lachnospiraceae bacterium | reverse complement strand
GTTTGTTCCACATTCACTTCATCCGATTTCACGGATCCGTTTTCTTCAGTACTCATACGCACCACCTTATATCATACTTTCAGCTTTTTGGGGGAAGGACTTTTACTCC
Source organism: Lachnospiraceae bacterium (assembly GCA_017614345.1). GTDB lineage: Bacteria > Bacillota > Clostridia > Lachnospirales > Lachnospiraceae > JAGACB01. The sequence goes on along the minus strand of JAGACB010000251.1, from coordinate 3,592 downwards.
TCCTCCGCAGTCCCCGTTTCCTGCTCCGAAGGTCCTTCATAGATCAACTCAAAAGGCTCAAAATCATCCAGGGCTTTGTATAAACAGCGGTTCACCTCTGCCAGATACCCGTCACTATGATCTTTTACATGCAGAATACCATCCTCATCGGCATAAAAATGCTCATTGTCCTCCTCGCACTCAAAGAACAGATAGTACCGATAGAACGTAATGCTTCCGTCTTCATTTTCCACTACAAGAAAATGATTCAGCATTTTGTCTTCGGAAGTCGGAGAACCATTACCGTCAAAGCCGATGCAGACATGTTGAATATCCGAATGAATGATCACGTGGAATTCGATCTCATCAAAGATCACTTTTGTTCCCGGCTCGATCAAATATTCATCAAGATGATCCTTCGGATCTTCGATGAAAACAGAATGGTATTTTATTCCGGAATATTCTTTTTCTGTCGGAAGAGCAAGTTCAAACGAATAATACACATACGGACTGGGGCCGCTTATTACTGAGGCACAATATCCGATCGATGTGATCTTCGTCTGATCATTGTTGACCATCTCGGGCCGGATCGTTGTATGATCCGGGTCACCATCCCAATACCACTTCAGGGCAACGCCCTCCGACAGACCATCGGCGTTCCGATCCTTTAGATTCACCGAATAATCCTCGCACTGAATGGTCGGCCCCATATAAGTCGGATAATGAAAAGCCGGCGTGCTGGGGAGAATCGAAACAATCGCCATCAATAAGGACTTTAATCCCCAAAGAATGAGAAGACAGATCGGTGCAGGCAAAGTGAAAACCGCACCTACTACGCCAAACCACCGTCCTCTTTTTTTCTTAGCCACAGCGACAGGTATCCCTATTATACAAATAACCAGAGCTACCGTCGACGCGATCAGGCACGGAACAAGCGGGCCGGCTATGACATCCCCTATCGCCAAAGCAACACCGCCATCTTTAATTCCATATACGATGAACATCACGATCAGTACACACAAAGAAATGACCCAGGTACCAAACCCGATCAGACACAAAATACTGAACTTCTTTTTCGGTGCAGAGCCTGTCTGCTCCGGCCTCTCCTGCACAGGATCTTCTCTCTCCTGTAAATCAGAAGATGTCATTTGTTCCACATTCATTTCATCCGTTTTTACGGATACGTTTTCTTCAGTACTCATACGCACCTCCATATTCGGTGACAGGTCTTCGACCTGCAACCAAGTCACCTTGCCACCTTCAACTACACAAAGACATTATATCATACTTTCTCGATTTTATGGGAGATACAATTCAACACGATCACCGAATAAAAAGACTACTCACGAGTAGTCTACTCATGAGTAGTCTTTTTTATCAATAAAAAAATTGCGCCGTCTCTTATGGAGACGGCGCTTAACTTACAATATATTCATCGCGGAAGAGCTCCGCAAACATCCCAAAAGATCTCAGGATCAATCCATAGCTGCAACAGCTTTAGCCATACGGCTGATCTTACGGGAAACAGTATTCTTGTGGTAAACACCCTTGGTGCAAGCCTTGTCCATTTCACTGGTCAGAGCTACAAGAGCTGCAGAAGCTGCTGCCTTGTCACCGGACTCGATAGCTGCATCAACCTTCTTAACATAGGTCTTGATCTTGGAACGGATCATCTTATTTCTGTCCGCTTTGGTACGAGTCACAAGAATTCTTTTCTTAGCAGATTTAATGTTAGCCATTTCTAAACCTCCATATTACTGTGATACCCGATCCGCAGACGGAAGTGAGAGAGGTCTTCTTTCCACGAGTCGTCATAATCTCCTGCATGCACAGCAGCGAAGACCTGCTGTTTTTCCGCATGCCCTAATATCTTACAAAATCAGAAGGAGATTGTCAAGAACATTTTTCTTCCATAGAAAAATATTTTTTGACGGTCGTGATCCTCACCGAATCGGTGCAGTTTTCACATAAGAGGCTCCGTTCTCACTGAACCGGCTCCATCTCCAGGAGAACATCGAGCTCGCAGTTATTTACCATAACATACAGATTCTGAGAATCGGCCTTTTGATAGATCAGATATTCCTCTTCTGCTCCGTCAACCATAACCGGCATTTTGGAATAAAGCACACTCGAAGCGTCCTGTTCACCGGGCATCACCTGCTCCATGGACAATGATTCAACACTGCCGGAAGCGAATTCTCCGTTCCAGCTGTATTCATTTTCCTCATAAACCAGCGATATTTCTTTTCCGGTGTATTTCTGCTCGAGACTTGCCATGATCTCCCGATCGGTTTCTCCCCATGCAGAGACAACCAGACAGAACGACAGCAAGCCTAAGCCGAACACTGCCAGGATCAGGATCAACGGGATTCCGGCCATCCAAATATACTTTTTAACGGACGGAACCGGCATCCGGGAAAAACCTGCGGACATCTGATTCGTATTCGTCATAATCAGTACCTCACTTCACCAACTTCTCACCCTCATAAACATACTCCGCACAGGGATAAATGTTTGAGCCGTGATCGCCGATCTCGATATAATAATATTCGTCGCCGACCGTTGCTTTCTCTTCAGCCTCGGAAAGGTTTTCCTTCTTCACTCTGACGCCCTGGTAGGCAAAATTCGGATCATCCTCAAAAATATAGGAGCGACTACCGTCATCTCCCGTGGTCACATCAAGGAGCTTTCTGACTCCAACCTTCCAGTCTGATTCAACGTTCTGAGCCTTGATCATATTTTCAAAAAATTCATCCGTCAGAATCCGGCGTCCATCCGCGGTCTGCTCCAGATCCGATATCGACTGCGGCCCGCCTTCCTTCTTTCCGGTCCCCGGATCCTTCTCGCCGGAAATCCCGGTTCCGTTCTTATCTCCAAGGACCTGATTCCGAAAGCCTTCATCCACCTGCATCAAACCGATAAATGCCCCTGCCGCCGCAAAGGAAACCACCGTTGTCAGAATGAGAAAGCCCAGCAGTTCCTTTTTTCGGATCCACAGCAGTTCTTCGGGCTTCGCCGGATTCACCCGGATGGTCATGACAGACCCGATCTCCGGAAGATGTCCGAAATTATCGTGCATTCCGTCAAAGGCCGTATAGGACTTTCCTCGGTAATCATACTGAAACACCGGGCTCCGCATGTACATCTTCATATTGTAGCGGCCTCCGCCGCCAAGAGACACCGAATAGCCGATCACCGTCGCCTGAACCCGATCTCTGCACCTCATGGGCAGCAGCACATACATGGCTATGGTTCCCAACAGGAGCAGGATCCCCATGGTCACCATGGTTCCGATGATCAGCACCACCACCGTCAGCGCCGGACTCTTCATCTTCAGATAGGAAATGAGCGTCACTGCGCCCACTGCGATCGCACAGAAAAATGCTCCCGCAAAGATCAGTTTTGCCACATAATTCAGAGGGAGAGACTTCTTTGAACCGAGCTTTTTAAAGTTCGCCATTTCCCCCTTCATGATCTTTGCAACATTATCAAACTCTATGGGCCCGTTCTCCTGCCAGAAAAACTGAGCCCTGTAATTCGGATCGTATAACATATTTCCCCCTTATCCCGGAGTATCTTTTGTTTTTTCAACAAGGAGTCTGGTGAAGAATTG
>JAGACB010000250.1 GCA_017614345.1 Lachnospiraceae bacterium | reverse complement strand
TTAAGCTGTTGGCAAGAGCTTTCGGCTAAGAAAAAACCTAAAGGGGAAGCTTTCTTAGCTTTGGCAGGCAAGATTAAGCAGTTGGCAAGAGCTTTCGGCTAAGAAAATGCCCAAAGGGGAAGCTTTCTTAGCCGGCATACAGCCGAATGGATATAATGAAACGAGCGAGAAGAAAACGAGCGAGAAGAAAACGAGCGTGAAGAATATGAAGACGATCGTGAAGATCTGGAAGAGCTTGAAAACGAATCAGACTAATCCTGTTTCAACAGTGAAGACTGAACAAACAGAAGATTTAAGCGATGGGGCCGCCCTGATCAACCAGGGCGGCCTGGTGGCTTTTCCGACGGAAACGGTGTACGGCCTGGGTGGGAATGCCCTGGATTCGGAAGCCTCAAAGAAGATCTATGCCGCAAAGGGACGGCCCTCGGACAATCCGCTGATAGTCCATATTGCCGAGCTTTCGGACCTTGAGGGGCTGGTTAAGGAGATCCCTCCCATGGCCTTAAAGCTGGCAGATGCCTTTTGGCCCGGCCCGCTTACCATGATCTTTGAGAAAACAGACAAGATCCCTTATGAGACCACAGGGGGACTGGATACCGTTGCAGTCCGGATGCCGGCCCACAGTGCTGCCCTGGAGCTGATCCGTTTATCCGGTGTACCCATTGCAGCACCCAGTGCAAACCTATCGGGACATCCCAGTCCCACAACGGCAGAGCACGTGCTTCGGGACCTTTCCGGCCGGATCGATATGATCATTGACGGCGGAAACTGCGATATCGGTGTGGAATCCACCATCCTGGATCTGACGGCGGAACCGCCCATGATCCTGAGACCCGGATACATCACGAAGGAGATGCTGGAAGAGGAGATAGGACCGGTCAGTGTGGACCCGGCCATTATGTCCTCTACGTTGGCTACAGGTAATGGAATAATAAGCGGTTCAGAAACGGATCCTTCAAGTAAGGCTGCCGAAAACTCTTCTTCGTCAGGAGATTCCCTTCGTGAAGAAACCTCTCTTCACCCCAAGGCTCCGGGCATGAAGTACCGCCACTACGCGCCTAAGGCGCCCCTGACCTTGGTGGCATCCTGTTCGGAAGACACTGAGGGCAGAAAGCAGGCGGAAACGGTGCTGCACTTTGCGGAGCAGGCGCTGTCCGAAGGCAAATGCGTAGGCCTCATGGGAACGGAAGAAAACCTTGCACTGTATGAGGAGTTTCTTCAGAAACATGAGGCGGAGAGCGGGAACATTTTCCTGAAGGTGATCGGAAGCAGGAAGGATCCTGCGGGGATCGCACGGGGACTTTACGGAGTCCTCCGGGACTTTGATGATACGCAGGTGGACTGCATTTACGGGGAGTCCTTTGAGACGGACCACCTGGGGGAGGCCATCATGAACCGGCTGTTAAAGGCTGCCGGACAGCATATAGTCCCCACCGAAAATTGACAAAAACACGCGGGTTTATTATAATATAATGCCAGAGTTGCTTTGAAACGGAGTGACGGTACATGCGAAATGAATACAAGACCAAGGCCAGGGGAGCCATCATGGAGTATCTGAAGTCCCATTCGGATCAGAGGTTCACGGCCGGTGATATCTACAAACAACTGAATCAGAACGAGTCCGGCATTGACCGGGCCACGGTCTACCGGAACCTGGACAGGCTCTGGGAGGAGGGGGCATTGGTCCGCTTCCGCGAGCCTGACAGCAATGCTACGCTGTACCAGTATTTCGGGGAGAAGGATACCTGCAACCGGCACATGCATGCCCAGTGCTCGGAGTGCGGTAAGATCTTCCATCTGGAAAATGAATTTGTAGAGGAGTTTACCGACCACATGCAGTCGGTCTACGGCATCGACATCGATCCGTCCAAGACCATGATCGTGGGCAAATGCGGGGAGTGCAAAAACGGGGATACTGAAAAAAATGACAGCGAAAGCTGAATGAGAAGAAAATGACAGCGAAAGCTGACAGAGGAGGTATATTAAAATGATAGCGATCGGATCAGATCAAGGTGGTTACGAGTTAAAGCAGGAGGTCATGGGTTACCTGAAGGACCATGGCTATGAGTACACGGACGTGGGAAGCTACACGCCCGAATCCTGTGATTATCCGGATATTGCGGCAAAGGTGGTTCAGATGATCTTAAACGGTGAGGCAGAGAAGGGCATCCTGATCTGCGGAACGGGCATCGGCATTTCCATCAGTGCCAACCGTTATCCCGGGATCCGTGCGGCACTTTGCACGGACTGCTTCATGGCAGAGGCAACCAGAGAACACAATGACGCCAATGTTCTTTGCATGGGCGGACGTGTGGTAGGCCCCGGCCTGGCGCTGAAGATCACGGAGACCTTCCTGACCACGGAGTTCAGCCAGGGTGAGCGTCATATCCGCAGACTGAACAAGATTGAAGAAAACTACAACGACTACATCAACGAATAAGCCCCGAAAGGAGACCGATATGGACAAGAGGGAAGATTATATTTCCTGGGACGAGTACTTTATGGGCGTAGCGAAGCTTTCGGGCCTTCGCTCCAAGGATCCCAACACGCAGGTGGGATGTTGTATCGTGAGTCCGGATCACAAGATCCTGTCCATGGGATATAACGGTCTGCCCCGGGGCTGCTCGGATGAGGAGTTTCCCTGGGCCAGAGAGGCCGAGGATGACCTGAAGACCAAGTATCCCTTTGTGGTTCACAGTGAGTTAAATGCGATCTTAAACTTCCGGGGCGGAAGTCTGGTGGGCAGCACTCTGTACGTTTCTCTGTTCCCCTGCAACGAATGCGCGAAAGCCATTATCCAGGCGGGGATCAAGAAGGTGGTATACGAGGAAAATAAATACCCGGACAGCCTTGCCGTCAAGGCGTCCAAGAGAATGTTCGAGGCTGCGGGGGTAGTTCTCGAGCAGTATCAGCACGGAAATAAGAAGATCGAGATCCGATTGTAAAGTTGCAGGTCGACCGGTTGCAGTTTTTTGACCGGCAACACAGAAGATTAAGCTCCGGCTTAGTAAGGAAAAAGCAGAATGGAAGAAGCTGTTCTGCGATATGAAGGAGAAATATTAATGTCAGATGTTTTGCAAAACGACAGAATGATTCAGATGTCGAATGAAAAGAAGGTTTCGGTGGCAGCGGGGCTGACCTTTCTGGTGATCGTGGTGCTCCACTTTGTGGTCTCCAAATTTGCGGATATCACTTATCTGGTATCTGCGGAGGAAGCAAAGGTGCTTTTGGACAGCGGAAATGCCAACTTTTTTCAAAAACCCCTTGCGAGAATTGTTGCAGATCATCCCGGCATGGGATTCGTGAACTACATCATGCTCTCACAGGGAATGCTTCTCATTCCCGTACTCATTTTCCTGTTGGTGGTATGCCTGAAAAAATGGGTCAAGCTGTCGGATATCCTTCATCTGAAGAACATGCACTGGGCTTCCTGGCTTTTGATCCCGCTCATCTTTATCCTGACTGAGCCTCTTTTCATGGCAGTCAATGCCCTCAGCCAGGTTCTGTTCCGGAACCATATCGGCAGTGTTCTGACGGGAACGGTAACAAACCTTCCTTTTCCGGCAGCAGTACTTCTGATCGCCTTAACACCTGCCATTGTTGAGGAACTGACCTGCCGCGGTATGATCCTCGGAAGCCTGTCACATGATCATGATCCGCTTCCCGGAATCCTGATCTCCGGTCTGACCTTCGGTCTCATGCACATGAACATCAACCAGTTCCTGTACGCATCCCTTCTGGGATTTTTGATGGCCACCATCGTATACAGTTGCGGAAGTATCTTTGCATCTTCCCTGTTGCATTTCGTTTTCAATGCATTTTCTGTTATACTCCTGTTCCTCATTTCCAAGGGTCTTCCCCGGTTGATGGAAATACTCGGAAACAGCGGGTCCGGAATGGATCAGGAATCCATGCAGCAGGCACTGGATCAGGCTACAAGTAATCCGGATACTTCTTCGCTTGTATTGGCGGGAATGGTGTTTTTGATCCCCGGGATCCTGGGCTTCGGCCTTGCCCTCTGCCTGATCTATTTACTGGCCAAGCTTAATCACAGAGATCAACTGATCAAGGATCTTTTCCGGAAACGTACTCCGGAAGCTCAGGCGGCTTTACGGGCATCCAGAAAAGCAGACAGAAAAGAAAAGGGCCGTTACATTACCCTGTTCCTTGGCATTGCATGGGCATGTGCATTTGTCATCTGTATCCTGACGGAGTTCGGGATCTGATGAGGGTTTGCCCCAATGAATAAATGTATCGAAAAAAGGAAAATGAAAAGAGCAGCCACCAAGTGTGACTGCTCTGTTTTTTTGTCTTTTTTTCTTTTGGATCCCCGTTTTATATTGCCGGATCTTGCTCAGGATTTTTCTCTGTCATCCCAGGGGTCAAGGTCATTTAACCTGGCGATCTGGGTGAAGAATTCGTCGCTGTAAATCGCTTCCAGAAGGGTGTTGGTGTTGCGGAGGCTCACCAGAAGCTCGCTCTGGGTGATCAGTCCGCGTTCCACGGCGTCGGAGAGTTCGTCTAAGTCCACGACCTTGACATAGCTGCCGGGCTTGAAGATCACGTCCGTCAGGAGATCGATGAAGGTGTAGGTGTTGGTCTCTTCATCGTACTCGGTCTGGATAATGTCGCAGTAATAGAACTTGAACCGCTCGTGATCGTAAAACTTGCTGACCTTGATGTTCTTCTTAAGAAAGTAGCAGGAGATGCCGTGGGTCAGCTTCGCTTTTTGCCGCAAAGTGGTCCAGGTGGTGATGATCATTTCCTCATCCTGATAAATGATCACATCATCCTTCAGTTCCACGCATTCGTCCGGAATCAATCTTCTGCGGTATAAGGTCGGCGCTTCCATCTCGGATCCCTCCTTTAACATTCCACTCATTCACAAGTTACAGGTCCGAGACCTGCAACACCCCCTGATATCTGCGAGTATTCGGCTCACAGATATATAAATCCAATTATAGCGGGGAACAAGGCAGATTGCAATAGAAAAGGCGTTTTCAGGAAAGAAAAAACCGGATCGCAGGGCGCTTTCCCCGGATCCGGTTTTTTCATATGATTAAGCCTGGAAAGGTATAGGATGGTTTGATTTCGGTAGTTACTGAGCATCAAAACGGAAAGGGAAATAGATGCCGTAGCGGTTCTTGTACTGGGAGTAGTGCAGGCGGTAGATGAGAGGCGTTCCCTCCAGCTTAAAGCAGGGAGCACCGTTCTCATCGGTGTCTTTGATCAGGAACTCCGTCAGGCGCGAAGTAAAGTCCTCCATATCCTTTGCCTTCGGGAAAATGACCTCGTCAAAGGGAGTGATGGCTTCCTTCGGAATGGTCACATCCACGCCGGTCTTTCCGGTTTCTTCATTCTCACAGCCTAAGTCAGCGGAGAGCAGGTAAGGGCCGTAGCGGAAGGCGAGGACATTTTCCGCATCCGGAAGGTTTTCCGCCCGGAGGGTCTTCGGAAGTGTGACGGTAAAGGTGCTTCCTGAGGGGAAGGGACCATTTACCACGGCAAAGCCGTTCTGAATCTCGTAGGTGACAGAACCGGAAGGAGTGCTGATGGTCAGAGGAGCGCTCAGGTAATCCGGGATCCGGAAGGCCAGAGCCACGTCTGCAATGCCGCCCTTCAGGCTGGTCAGGGTGAATTCCATGCTGTCAGACCGGGTCAGATCTCCCTTCTGTTCCAGGGAAATGCCGGTCTCGGGATCCGTCAGAACCGAGTCCAGATACAGGGATACAAAGATCTTGTTACCGTCGCGGAAGTAGAGGCTGTCCTGAAGCTTCGTGAAGTTCTCCATGCCGGAGCCGGTGCAGCACCAGAAGCTGTGGTAGGGCGTTCCGTAAACCCGGAAGTAGCCGGTGGCCATGGGCTGGAAGTAAGTGGTCATGCCGGTTTCGGGATCCTGGGAAGAGAGGATGGTGTTCAGGAAAGCGTTCTCATAATACTGAAGGTACTTGATGTTTCCGGTGATCTCCCAGAGAAGTCTTGAAAGCTTCAGCATGTTGTAGACGTTGCAGGTCTCATTGTTGCAGTTGGTCCGCTCGGCGTTCAGGATGTAGTCTGCACCGAAATGCTCCCACTCACTGTTCCCGCCGTTGGCGTAGGTGTGGCGGGTGATGACCATGTCCCAGAAGGCTTCTGCAGCGGCCAGTTCGTTGGAGGCGTCGATGGTTCCGGCGGTCTGCTTGTTTATGCTGCTTTCCATGGCCTTCCCCTGGCAGACGTGATATCGGTTTGCAGCGCCGATGAACTTGGGGATGGTGGTATTGGCATGATGATTGTTCAGCACATCCTTGCCCTTGGATCCGATCTTTTCGTAAAGAAGGGGATCGTCAAACATGTGAGCGGCTGCAGCGTAACGGTCCTCTCCCGTGAATTCGTACAGGGTATAGAGAGCATCGTTCATGCCACCGAACTCAATATTCAGAACGGTTCTGTGGGTCTCGGGACTCCAGGTGGCTGCCCGGTCTGCGGTCCAGTCACCGATGCCCCTTGCAACCTCCAGAGCGGTCTTGTTTTCGGTTTCTTCATATACCGAAAGAAGTCCTGCAAGGATCTTATGCATGGTGTACCACGGCACCCAGGACTCCTTGAAAATGTCTGTCTTGCCCTGCTCTACCAGATCAAACTGCTGCTCGGGATCTGCCGGATCCTTCATGACGGCACCGAACAAAAAGCCCTTGCGGCCCTTGCTGTGATCCTGACATTCCTTCAATGCGTCAACGGTCTGTGCCAGGCTCTCAAGGATCTGCTCCTTAACGGGCTTCGGTGTTCCGGGATTCACAGCCGCCTGAGCCATTGCCGTAAGGTAGTGGCCTAAGGTGTGTCCGCCGATCAGGGTATTCTCCCAGCCTGCGTAGCGGACCTTTCCCTTCATATCCAGTCCTGCCGTCTCCCGAAAACCGGCCAGTAACCTGTCCGGATCCAGACTCAGCAGATAATCCAGCTCTTTTTCCAGCGCGTGCTGACAATGAGGGCTTCGCAGAAGGACATTTGCCCTCTTGTAGGGTTTACGTGTAATTTCGGTCATGGGGACACACTCCTGTTCCGATCCGATCCGCTTCGGATCATTTATCATTCTTGCATCAAGTATAGCTTTTCGGACTTTCCCGGTGAATGGACAAACAGGATAAATGCATGTATAAAACGGCAAAAATCACTCGCCAAATATGGCGGGTGATTCGAAGGGGCCGGATCTATGATTCTGATATGAATAATCTTGAATGGCGTGCTTCCGAACCTAGATTCTCTGTTTTTCGAGTTTTCGATAATAGTCATGCTTGAAATCATGAGGTTTGGTAAAGAATTCTGCTTCCGTTTTAGAGAATGATCCCAGATCGATCTTGCCATTTACATGCTCAAGTGTGCATATAAGGTCTGCGACCTGAAATAGCTTGTAATCCACAGGCTGAACCTTGCGGACTTCAATGTCAGAAAAACGACTGCTGAAAATAATATTCAGTACACGTTTTAATGGCTTTTGTCCGTTGTCATAGTAGATGATGATTTTGTTAAAATTCCTAAAGTAATCTTCGTGTTTTAAAATCTCTGCGGTTATAGCCTTTGTGAGCTTGCTCTCTAATTCATCGGTATCTTTACATTCCGATTTCTTTACTTTTGCTGTGAAAAAACGAATCGGAAGTTTTCTTGTAAAATGAAACAGAAGATTGAATAATTTCTTTCGATCTTCCATGTACATGTCTTTGTAGTCAGACTCACGTCTTATGAGTGGTCCTGTATGGAGGGCATGATGAGGGTATCCGAGGTCTGTCAGGTATTGTTCTAACCCTTCTATCTGTGTTTGTATGGAATTGGATTGTTCGTGAAGAACAACCGATACAATATAGTATGGAGAATGAGGATCATATTCTCCAAAATCACCTGCCTCGTCTATGAAGCAACTTAATATTTTGTTCGTCAATACAACCATCTCCATTATAGCCGGATTTTTGCAAAATAAAAAAGGCGCGGGATCCCCACGCCATTTCGGTGGACCAGGACATATTGTCCAGCCCCTATCGGTTTCCCGATATTAACCAAATTGTAAGGCAGAAAGGAATATCTGTCAAGAGGGTTATTCTTATGAAAGACAGTAATTCTCGGAAAACACCGAATATCATTCAGGTGATCCGCTGTTTATGTGTGCAGGTTTCTGTTTATACTTTATCATTTTCAGTTAACTCCAGCCCCGCCAAATGCGCCTGCGAGTGCTGGAACTGCCGCGGAATGTTGTAGAGCTTTCCGTCCTTGATCAGCTTTGCTCCGGTCTGATGGTAGTAGAAACTGATCCCTTGTTCTTTGCAGAGGGCGTGGACCTGCTGAACCCATGAAAAATCACAGACTCTGGCGTCAGGTCCGGATTCTCCGCCCACGGAAACCTGCTTAATGACAGGGCTGTTGTCCGGACAGCGGTAGTTCTGAGTGTATGGCCTTAGGTCAACGGCGCTCAGCATGGGTTCGATCATCACGGCGTGATGATTGAGCGGGAGCGAGAGGTAGATCGGAAGGCGCTTGTCTGCCATGGCCTGGTTTTCGCAGGTCACGGCTATAGTCACATGGGACCACTCGGGTCCCCAACCCTTGGGCAGATGGTCAGCGATCCGCTCCGGCCTTTTGGTGATCATGAAAAATGAACAATCCGAGCGCTCGAACATCATTTCCCAGGCTTCCGGGCGCCATTCATCCGCATCCGGATGAAAGAAGTCAGAGGAAAAGCAGGTATAGATCTGCGAACCGGACGGGATCTTATACAAGCCCTTGTACTTACCGGAACGCAACGTCCGGACCGGAAGGGTGAAGCTCTCGGTCTTTTGGACCACGGAGGGATCCTTGCCGATGGATTCATCCCGGCGGTACATATAGCAGTGCAGACAGCCGGTGCTGGCCCTGGTACAGCCGTGCCAAAGGTTCCAGTTTGTTACGATGGGAGACCTGGGATCCTTATTCAGTTCCGGGAGAAAGGACAGTTGTTTCATGGCGTTTTATGGTGCGGAGCAGGTGGCTCCGGGGATATATTTATCGGTAATGCTGCTGATCGGGTGGTAATGGATCACTCCCGCTCAATGACAGATTCCCACACGTTTCATCTGATTGTAATTATACCGAACGAATGTTCTTTTGTCAAGGCGGAAAACCGCAAAAGCGTGTTGAGAATCGGGCTCTGATATGGTAGGATGATGAAAAGGAGGTTGCCGGCAAATGAACTGGAAACTGGATATGAGCGGCGACCGCCGCGTAACACTTTGCAACCACAATTACAGCAGGGAAGGGATCTATCATCCCGACCGTGTGATGGAGGAGTATGACCTTCTTTTCATGCGTCACGGAACCTGGGAAGTGTGGGAGGAGGAAGAACGCTATTTTCTGGAAGAGGGAACGGCGCTTCTTTTTGTACCCGGACGCCACCATTTCAGCCGGGAGAAATGTTCCCCTGAGATGCGGAACCTGTTCGTGCATTTTACGGCGCTTCCGGGAGACGGAGAGGCAGAGGGCGATCAGGGAGAGCAGGTTCTTCTTCTGGATCAGTTCACGGACTGCCGCGGCTCTGATCACCGAGCGGAGCGCCTTATGGAGCGGATCATCAACTATTTCTGGGATGAACGGCTTGACCACAGGGAAATGAGGATGCGCCTTTGCCTGGAAGAACTTCTTCTGGAGCTTTCCGATCTGCAGCAGAAGAGCCGGGGAAATGCCGGTGATCGTATGACGGAACAGGTGCTTTCCGAGATCCGCCGTCATCCGGAGCTGTTCTTTTCGCCGGAGGACCTTGCCGAGTCCTGCTCGGTGAGTGTGAGGACATTGTCCTCGAGATTTAAAAAGGCGACCGGACAGTCGGTACACCAGTACCAGCTGCATCTGAAGCTGGCCATGGCCAGGGATGCCCTGACGGAGACTCCGGATCGAAGCCTCAGAGACATTGCGGCAAGCTTCGGATTCTATGATGAATTTCAATTTTCCAGACTGTTTAAACGCGAGTTCGGCGTGAGTCCTTCGGTCTGGAGAAAGCATTGACGGAAATCAATATCCTATACTGAACAAGCAGTATGAAAAGCATTATAATATCAGGAGAACCTATGTATACGCATATTGTACAATACTATGAAACCGACAAGATGGG
>JAGACB010000249.1 GCA_017614345.1 Lachnospiraceae bacterium | reverse complement strand
GTCCTTTTCAAGGGGCAAGATCTCTCTGTGGATCCAAGAGGAAAAATGCTCGTAAAACAGGCGTTTATGATTGAACAGGTCCCGCGATGCATCATCATTCAAAACCTTTTCGATCCGCTCCAGTTCTTCTTTCGTCAGGAACTCTACAATAGCCTCCGGACTCAGCCCCTGCATCCGGTAACGCAGGAAATCATCATAAGTAAAGCGATTCCTGATGGCCTTGGGAAGACTCAGATATTTCCATTTGTTTGCAGGCATACCGGATCCTCCCGTCAACAGTTTTAAACGCCGATCAAAGTGATCATCAGTGGCTGTGTCCGCCACCGCCTCCGTGACCGCCGCCACCGCCACCGCCGTGGCCTCCGCCGCCTTTGGATCTCGGCGAATAAACCTTGGTCTGATGGGTGAACACCGGATTCGGAAGGCCCACTGCCGCACTGGCAACGGAACCATTTACCACATCTGCCAGGGTAGGCTTGCGCAGCTTGGATACCCGGACCACAATGGCATAATTAATGATGATGGCGATAAAGAGAGCCACAAAGGCATTGCAGATGTACTGCACGGGGGAATGAACCTTTTTTCCGCCCAGCACTGTCTCAATCTCGGTAAATGCCTTCTCTGCGCCCTGATAATATCTTCCCTTTGCGGAATACATGTAAACGTCATCCGTGATGTTATAGCACTTGGAAGGGGTGAGTCTGCGCTCCGAATCTCCCAGAGCGTAGATGTAGTCGTTTTCATTGTCCACCAGATAGATCACAGACGATGAATTATAGCCGAACAACTCCCTCAGGGTTCTCTCACAGAGATTTTTGGAATAACTTTCCGATGCCGAAATATTTCCCTCATCCGTCATGTAAACCACATTGGCCATTTTGGTGATGGGGATCATCTTATCCAGCAGCTGCTGCTCCTCATCCGGAGTCAGATAATCCGCATTGTCAATGATGAAGGCCACATAGCCGGTCTCATTGTTCTGATAGACAAGTCCTGCAGCGGAAGCAAAACAGGGCAGTCCCAGAACCAGCGTCAGGGTGGTCAGGATCAGGAAAAATGCACGGAGAACGGCTTTTGTATGTTTCATGTTCTGTTTCATCAGTCCAGTTCCTCCGCTCTTTGATTTAACTGTCTCGGCATTCTCCGGCTCAGCTGATTATGCAGCCGGATCACATCGATATAGCTGAAAAGCACCGGGATCATCATGACGATGATTCCGATATAATAAACGATATCCCGCCAGGGTTTGACCAAGAACAGGACCACTCCGATCAGGATGGCAATGATAGGCTTGATCAACACCGGGATTTTTTCTTTGAATGGCTGACTTAATACAGGCTTCGGCTGAGCAACTGTTTCCACGGTTGCTTTTTTATTCTTTCCTGCAGCCCCCAATATGACGGAGAAAAGGATCATAATGATACCGGGTATGATCATAACGGGAAAATAACTGAGCCCGACATAGACCATTAAACAGCCCACCATCATAAGGGTTGAGACAAGCGGAGCCTTCTCTGCCTTCTTATCCTTTGCCGGCTCACTTTTCACCTTGGGTGCGGGATCATTTGCCGGGTCATCCTTGAATACGCTATCGGAATTAACCGCATCCCTCTGCCTCAGATCACTCATATCCAGTTTTCCGCCGCTGCGGACCTTTGCCTGGATCCGGTTCGGATCATAGCCTCTGGAATAGAGGACGCCCTGGTCATCATAATAATTCTGCCGGGTATAGATCCGGTTCATGGTCATATTGGAAATGATCATGGAGATCAGGGCAAATAACATGGTACCTGCACAAAGATAGGGAGGCCTCAGGGACACAAACAGATCCAGGGCGATCATGATGGGGATGGCAATGATCACGGAACCGATCAGGAACTTCCCGAAGTCAATGGGGACGTCCGCTGCCACCTTTCCGCTCTGACCGTTGACTACGGCATAGCTGACATAACCCTTCTGCCTTATAGCCAGGAACCATACGGGGAAATATGCCATTTCCCTGCCGGTAACCTTAAGGGCCTCTGCCGCATGGGGATCCTTCTCGGACAGATTGTATTCCGCCATGGCCTTCATGGTTTTGGCACGGCAGGTAATATCCGCACCGGCCACACGTACGGCATCATCCGAGTAAACCTCGGAATCCACGTCCGCCGCATCCGCATAGAATCCGCTGATATAGCCCGGGTAAAAGGGCTTGCTTGCCCGAATGTCAAAGGGAGCGATCGCCTCGCTCAGCTCATCGGCAAAGGCCGAGGACGAATCAAAGGCGATGCCCTTGTAGTTTGCATCCACCCTGGAGTTCAATTTGTAATGATCCGTCAGGATATAATCGCCGGAACGCCTGGACTTTTCACCGTCAAAGGCCACATCCCCATGGCAATGCATCTCGTAGACCCAATAGGGCATATAGATACCGCGGATCTTCTCGGTCTGACTTGCAGTCTTCATGTAGGAAGGTGCATACAGAGCCTTCCCGATAAACTTCTTATATTGCTTTTCCGCATCTTCCTTTGTGATCTGGAACGGCACCACACAGGTGGGCACTTTCATTTTCACGAGACGACCGGAAAGTTCCACACCGGAGCCGCAGTAGCTGCAGAAGGTGACCGCCGTATCCTGATCCTGCAGAATTTCCGCCCCGCACATGGGACAGGTAAATGCCATGCTCTCGTAGAGGTCGCTGCCGTCCTCCTTGGAGATCAGGCTCTCCTTGGTCTCCTCGGCAGAATACTCGGAGTCACAGTAATCGCACTTGATCAGCTGCTTCACCGGATCAAAATGCACATTTCCCCCGCAATTCTTACACTTAACCATTCTTGTATCCTCAATTCGTTTTTCACACTTGTTACCATAGGAATCGTTTGTCTCGCGTTGCGAGCCAAACGAATGCCGTCGTTAATGCTGTGCATCAGCGACGAATTGTTTCAGGGCTTTGCTCTGAGACTGTAACAAACCGATTTTATCATATTTCAGGCCATATGACAATAAAGGTGTTTCAGAGGATCATTCCGGATATATTTGCGAATGATCCTCGAAGGATCCGGCATAATAAAACGGATGCTTCCTGTGAGTTACAAGAAGCATCCGAAAATGTTTGATTGATAAAAATGTGTTTTTCAGAACCGTCCCCATTTACACACTATCTCCGTTGACGGTGACGTCTGTGCCGGTGAGTATGCCTTCGCACTCCTGGAACATTTCTTCGAACCAGTCGGTGCTCATGGGGCGGGCAAAGTAGTAGCCCTGGAAGGTGTGGCAGCCGAGGCGGATCAGCTTCTCAAGCTGTTTGGAGGTCTCGACGCCCTCGGTGATGACACGCATGTTGAGGCGTTCGGAAAGGTCCAGTACGCTGCAGAGGATTCCCTCGCTCTTTACGTCGTTGTCGGTTTCACGCAGGAATTCCTTGTCGATCTTGATCGTATCTGCGGAAATGTCCTTCAAGAGGCTCAGGGAAGAATAACCCTTTCCGAAATCATCGATCTCGATGTCATAGCCCTGCTCATGAAGGCGGTTCACCAGCGCCAGTTGTTTCAAAGCATCCCGCATCACAACGGATTCCGTGATCTCCAGCTTCAGTTTGGCACGAGGTACCTTGTACTGCTCAATGAGTCCCTCCAGATAGGTAAATACATCCAGATAATAGAAATCCTTCGGGGAAATGTTGATGGAGATATAAAGATTCTCCATAGGCGTTCCGGACCAGGCGGCAAGGGTCTTCACTGCCTGATCCCAGATATAACGGTCCAGTCTTACGATCAGCTCGGAACGCTCCAGGATCCCGATAAAGTCTCCCGGAGGAATGATCTTTCCGTCGGGAGTGACCCATCTGGCCAGGGCTTCACAGCCTATGACTCTTCCGTCCTTCTCCACCTGAGGTTGCAGATACATCCGGAATTCTCCGTCCTTTAAGGCACGCTCGAATTCACTGATCACATACTGCTCATGACGGATGGTCCTCATGAGATCCTCATCAAAAATGGAGACCTTCAGATGTGTCTTGTTCTTGATCATGGAAAGTGCGATCTTGGCACGGTCACACATGGCAAACACGGGAAGTGACTTGTCACGGACAAAGTATACACCGGCCTGGATATGCACATGGAACAAAGGTGAATCGATCAGATCCGGGATCTCTCTGGAAGCAGAAATGCTGAAGGTATCGCCGAAATGCTCCTTTCTAATCAGCACGGAAAAGCGGTCGGATTCCAGTCTCGCACACTCTTCTCCGGGTCCGATCTTGGATCGGATAAGTGCACCGATCCGGCAAAGGACTTCATCTCCCTTACTCACACCGAAGATCTCGTTCACCATCTTAAAGTGCATGATGTCATAGACGATAATGACCCATTCCTGATCAGGCTCTGCCTGCATCCGCTCACGGACGCTGCGGTAAAAACCGTCCCAGTTCTTCAGACCGGTCAGAGGATCATAAAGAGCATTTCCGGTATTCACCTGAACACCATTTTCATCCGTATCGGGAGCAGTGCTCTGATGATGGCCGTAGCCGTCCAGATTCATCCGTTCCACACCCTGGGCCCTGTTAATGCATTCAACCACAAAACGGACCGGATCCTCTTCATCAGGGAGCTGAACCAGTACAGGTACCGACATCACATGATACTGATTGTCCCGGAAGGTTTCATTCTTCTCCACCTTCTGAAGGCTTCTGCAGGCACGAAGTGAACTGCAGTTCACACATCTCTGAGAGGAATTCCAGGCACAAAAACAAGGGGCTCCTTCAGAAAGAGTCCCGTCAGGATTCAGTTTTACCTCGCGACACTCTTCCGGTTCCACAAGGCGTACTTTGTCATAAACGGCGGAAAGACCCTCTATGACATCCAGTAATTCTTTTTGCTGATAGGTTTTCAGTTTCATGCTGCACCTTCTTCCCAGGATAAAAACCTTCAAGTTAAATCTAGCACATTTGTAAAAAAAATGCTACCGACGGCACCGGGCCATCGGTAGCGAAAACGTTTTCGTGCCATTATATTTTTCTAAAATAATTCGAAATTTTTCAGAAAAACGCAAAATCTGAGAAGTAAAAGCGGTCAAAAAATGTTGTTCACCCCTCTGGGTCCTCATCGGTTCCGAGACCGTAATACAGAAGGCGGTTATAGGCGGCATTGGCCTCTTCACTCTCCTTCTTGGCCTTCCAGGCATCGATGTCGCTTCGGATGGCCAGAGCCTCATCCACGATCAGCTCCGCCGTCTTCGGCCTTACCTGGCGAAGGTAGGAATTCATCCTTCGGATGGCCCTGGGACTTCCCAGCATGGAGGCCAAAAGGTCTCCCAGTTCTTGCGGTTGACCTAAAGCGCCGAGATTCCGGACCAGCTCTGCATGAGCCAAAGCCCATTCTTCATTCCCTGCCCGGGAATGACCTTGATCTGCCATAGCTTCTCTCCGTTTCGAATGATTACCTCGCAAAATCATTTTCCGTCAAATGAATTCTGCTGACTGAATAATACCGGTATCAATCTTCAATAGTTTACTTCAGTCGACAAAGGCTCCTCTAAGAGCTCCGGATTCTCCAGCAGTCTCTTTAAAAGCTTTAAGGACTTCGCATAATAGTAGCCGTCCGCAATACGCTCGTCAATGGTAAAGGAAAGCTCCAGCTCCTTACGCATCCTGGCAACACCGTCAGAGGTATAATGGGGGATCAGACGCTTCTTTCCGATGACAATGAAAATGGAGTTGGTTCCCCAGTTCATCAGGTGATGATAACCGATATTCATACCAATGGATCCCAGGTTCGAAAGCACCACGGTACACTGGTAAGGATCCGTTGCGATCACGGACTGAGGCATCCATCCGCGGCTGTCCAGAGACCTTGCTGCCCACCCTATAAAGTGCTTGAAGGGGAGTTTCTGCAGGAAGTTCATGGCCTTTGTGGATTCATCCGTATTGTTCTTACAGAATTCGATCTGATCATGGATCTTGGTGGCCATGGAACGCAGGTTATCATTTCCCTCGGCTACCACCCGGGCCAGATTCTCCTCGCCGTCATCTCTGAACTGCTTCTTCACAACAAAGGCAGCGGTCAGGTCATTTCTCTGAAATACCGTCTTGTTTGCGATAAAACGGTTCATCTGGGGTCTTAAGTAAATGGACTTCATGACGCCGGTGATCACCAGATCGAAGATCGTGATGGGATCGCCGTCATGCTCGTTATTCCACTTCTTGATATACTCTTCCGTTTTCTCGATATTGATGTTCAGCCTCATGTAGGCTTCGTTATCACATCGATTCGGATACATTAACGGCATAAAATAGTGCATGGAATCGATATCCCTGATCACTCTGCCGTCTACCCGGTCACCCCATCTTCTCTTTGCCATTTCCATACCTCTTCAACACATCATACACGATCTCGATCACCAGAACCATCAGGAATGCAACCCAGACATCCGTGAAGGAATGCTGTTTTACGAACAGGACGGAAATGCAGATGAGCACCACCCAGACCGTGTAGAATAATTTCACCCATAATTTTGCATCCTTCTTCCACCACCAGGCGGACAGGATGGAAAGCGACAACGCCACATGCTCCGAAGGAAGCACGCAGGTCGGCGGATCCACGGACTGGATCAACCTCACCAGATCCGTGAAAATATTGTCCCGCGGATAGGGATCCGGCCTCAGAAGCTGCGCCGAGGGCCAAAGGATAATGATCGCGATACCGATCACCTGCGAAGCGATGATCATGATCTGAGCCCTTTTAAAGGTCTCCGCATCCGTGAACAATAAATAAAGCAAGGACGATGCCAGAAGAAAATACCAGGACACATAGGCCAGGATAAAAACTTCGTTAAACGGCACCAGGTCATCGATCACACTGTGAACGATATGACACTTTTCGAAGGGGATATATTTCCCCGTCAGATAAAACATAGTCAGATAACAGGGCCATCCCAGGATAAGCCACGCATGCTTATAATTCGTGACCTTTCGCGGGGAAGAACCTGAGATCTTCTGACTTTCTGAAGAACTTTCCATGATCTTTTTCTTTCCGGATCAAACTGTATTTCCGTCATCCCTCCAAAGCATTCCGATCAGTGAAACACTCCGTTATATGCCCATATCCTTAATTCACTTAAGCATATGCGAAGGATGACAACTTATTTTACACGAAAAAGAAAAGAAATTCCAGTACTTTTATTCCGGTTCCAAAACCAGGAAGATCCCCGTTGCTCCCCCGTAGATCTGCATATAAAGTTCATCGGAACCCTCTTTCCGGTACAGACCGTTCGTCGTAGGAATGCCGTCCACAAGAATCCTTGACTGTGCCTGCAGCTCATCATCAACCGGATCCAAAACGTGAATGTCATACGAGACGTTCTCTCCGTCCCAGCGATAACTCTTCCCGTCAAACTCCGCTGTCACTTCCCGTCCGTCAAAATGCAGAACTCTTCGGATCCGTGAATAGTCCAGTTCGCAGCGCATTGCAGCACTTCCTGCCACAATGAGATAGATCACGATAAAGGCAAATCCAACCACCCATACAAACCTCATCCTGATCTTTTTGATCAGGAATAAGATCATAGCCACTCCCAGAACGGCAAAAAGATAGTACCACGCATGTTTGCCCGAAATACTCACCACTCGACTCGTAATAGATAAACTTGTGAATACGCCCAGCAACAGGATCAGGATCTCCGGGATCGCCAGGATCGAGATCCTCCGTTTTACAACCGAACCGGGAGGAGTTTTGATCACATCCTTCAAAGAACCGGGGGCCGTATGATCATCCTTATGAGAAGTCTGTTCAGTTTGATCAACCTTCAATGGTTCAGATACTGATCCATTTATTTCTTCCTGCATATTATAATACTCCTGTTTTTAATTCTCCGGTCACTCAATCATACCACAGATCCCCCAATCTGTATACCACTCCATAGATACGGCAGGTTCATGAAAATGCCTGTTTCTTATCTCAAAAAAACAATATCAAAAGTAATTTTATCTTCTCAAAAATTTAACAATCTCAAAAGTAGACATACGCCCGGAATAATGATAGACTAAAAATGGAAGGAGGTCTTGCATATGGCGGAAAACAGACGTAAGCGGATCGCTTTATTCGGAAACAATTTTACCAGCAGATATAAAAGAGGTCTTTGCAGGGCCTTTACTTTGGCTGCCGGAGAATTTGATATCGATCTGGTAATCTTCAATACCTACGGAAAGATCGGCACCAGAAGCGGCTTTAATGAAGACTATGAAACAGAGATCCTTGACTATTTCGATCTTGAGCAGTTCGACGGAGTTGTGTTCGACGGTGAAGGCTACAACGTTGTAGGCATGTCGGAAAGCATTGAAAAACGTCTTCGGGCCCTCAAGTGTCCGGTGATCTCTATCAGCAGTCACATAGAAGGCTTTTACAATATCCGCTTCGATGATTCGGGCGGACTCAGAAACATGGTGGATCATCTGATCGAGCACCATCATTTTTCCAGGATCGCCTACTTCTCCGGTCCCTTTGATCACCCGGATGCCAGATCACGTCTTGCGGAATTCCGTGAGGTCATGAAGGATCACGGTCTCCCGGAAAACGGTGTGGGCATGTTCGAAGGAGATTTCTGGTTCAATATGGGAAATGAAGCCGCACACTATTTCCTTTCCCTTCCCGAGCGCCCCGAAGCTATTGTCTGTGCCAACGACTATATGGCCATTTCTCTGATCAACAACCTGAGAAAGTTCGGCGTCGGTGTTCCCGAAGACATGGTTGTGACCGGCTATGACGGAACCGTGGAAGGCAGAGAATACCTGCCTCACCTGACCTCCGTGACCAGAGAACGGACCGATATCGCATATAAATCCCTGAAGCTTCTGGTGGATCTCATCGATGATCCGGAAAAAACCGATTTCGATCTGTCCGTAACCCCGAAGCTGATCCGCTCCCAGTCCTGCGGTTGTGAGCCTCTCGACTACCAGCATGTGCTGGATTTCGTGAGTACTACCCAGGAAGAAAACCGGATGATGGGTACCTACCTGTATGAATCTGAATCCGCCATGGTGAAGCTGAACATGGTCACCAACATCAGGGAAATGGAGGCTGTCTTCAAGGAAGACTCCGTCAATTTCGGAGAGTACTCCTCCTTCTTTATGATGGTGCATGCCGACAAGAAAGGCATCCCCATGTTCGACAGCAGCTTCTCCGGCCCTTCGGGAGCATTTATCCCGGTGATCTGGGTGGACAAGAACAATGATTATCTGAGGAGCCCTCATTACTTCAACCGCTCCCTGTTCATTCCACCGGCAGATTCCGACAGACCTCATGTCTATTACATCATGAGTGTTCACTGTGCAGACAAGCTCTTCGGCTACTCCATTGTGGAAATGTGCGGAAAAGAGATCTTCACCGAATACCACAATGTGTGGCTCCACAACCTGGGCATCATCTTAAATGCCCTGCAGAAGGAAGACCGGATCCATAAGCTCATCAACAAGCTGGAGGGCCTGAGTATCACGGACGGCCTGACGGGAATGCTGAACCGCAGAGGCTTTGAAGACAGATCCAGAAACCGGATCGCAGATTTCCACGAGACCAAGACCATCTGCACCATGGTCATCGATATGGACGGCCTCAAAAAGATCAACGACATTTACGGTCACCATGAAGGAGACCGCTCCATCAAAGCCCTGGCGGATATCATACAGAAAAGCTGTATCAACGGAGAGATCGCAGGCCGTGTAGGAGGCGATGAATTCTACCTCTTTGCAGAGGACTACTCCGAAACCGCATTAAACCGACTCATTGACCGGCTGCTTGGTAATCTCCGGCAATATAACGAATCGGAAAGCACCGGAAGCTATCAGCTGAGTTTCAGTTACGGTGCCTACCTGGTTCAGACAGACTCCCGGGGGCAATTGGATGACTTCATCAAGATCAGCGACCAGAGGATGTATGAGCAGAAAACGGCAAAGAAAGAAGCACGAAAATGAGTTGTTTCTTTACCTCGAAAACAATCTTCTTGATATGATGATCAACCTATGACCAATTGATATGTACAAAGCAAAAGGACCGATGCATGAATCCCATGCATCGGTCCTTCGTTTTTATGTCATCGATCTCATATCATCGATCCGCTTCCATCAGCCGGATCAAACAGAATTATTCTTATGATCGGCTCATCTTCTCTTCCATACCAGAACGGAACATACGAATGCCCCGATCCCGAACAGGATCCAGATGATACCGTAGATCATATAGTTGGATGCAACACCCAGGATCACCTGAGTAGAGGGTCCTCTGTCAGAAGAAACAGGATCTCCCCCATTCTGATCGGCAGCGGTGGTTCCGTTATTGCTGAGGCCGTCCTTGGAATTGGAATCTCCGAGGCTCTTATCTCCGGTGTTATTCGGATCTGTTTCACCGGATCCCACAACAGGAGGATTTACAGGGCCTGAAATGCCGTCTGCTCCCGAACCGGGAGTTGCGGAGTCATCGGAGTTTGTGGAACCTGCACCTGATCCGGACTCTGTTTCGCTCTCGGATTCGGTCTCCGTTTCGCTTTCAGATTCGCTTTCGCTCTCCGACTCGCTCTCGGATTCGCTCTCGCTCTCAGACTCCGATTCGCTTTCGGATTCGCTTTCGGATTCGCTCTCGCTTTCCGTCTCCTTCTCGGCAACATTTCCCACATAGGCATCAACGCTGATCTTATCGGATGCGATCACCTTTACGGGATACTCGGTACCCTCAAAAACAACCTTGGAAGGAAGGGTCTGGCCTGCGTTTGCAAACGCATAGAAAGACGGAGTCTCATCCTTTTCATAGCCCTTCGGAGCAACAGTCTCCTTGAGGGAATAGATCTTTCCGCGCTCGATCTCGGCGAAGCAACAGAAACCGTTCTTACCGGTGGTTGCAGTCTTGGGAGTGCCCACCGCTTCAACGGTATTATTTGTGCCGGACTGAATGTCCATCTGAGTCAGTGCAAAGGTTGCCCCTTCCAGAGTATCCGTCTCATCTCCGTCAACATGCTTGTACACATTGATCATGGGAGAATGATTGGTGGAGGAGGAAGTAGCTGCGTGCTTGAATACCTTGCCTGAGAAGGTGCTTTCCTTAGAGGAAAATGTCTTTCCGGCAACCGTCAGGATCGCCTTATTGGAGCTGTTGGCAGCCGTAAAATCAGTACCCGGCTCCAGATTCACCGTTACGTCATAGGTAATGATATATTCGACAGCATCCTTCAGACGGAAGGTCATTTTTCTGCTTGTCCGGTCAAAGGAAAATGTCTTGTCATCCGCCTCTTTCCCGTTGATCTTTACGGTATTACGCTTCAGATCAAAGGAATCACAGAGTTCATCCTCCAGGAGGAGATCATCTCCTGCAGGATCCAAGTCAAGGGACGCAGGATTGACCGTGATGGTAAAGCTTGCATTGGGAGCTTCGGTGCTCACATAGCTGCCTTCCTTCTTCAGTTCGTCGGGCTTGGTGTAATTTACGTCAGAGCCGGTCATTTTGGGTGTCAGGCCACTGTAGAAGATCTGAGCCACGTTATAATAACGGTCCACATCAGCGGTCTGAGCACTGACCTTGGTCTGATAACTGATCACTGCTTCGGCATCCTGCGTGGATTTCAGATAAGTGAGCAACTCATTACTGAACTGAAGGAGCACAGTGGTGTCACCGGATTGAGGATCGGTGGAGAAAAACGGTGTAATGGCATTTTCCATCAACTCGGAACCTGCTGTCACACTGATAGAACCGTCGGGAATCGTATTTCCCTTCGGAAGTACATCCTCGATATAACCTTCGGTAACCTCCTGATATTCATAGATACTGTAAAGAGAGATCTGCCAGCCGATGAGTCCGTGCTCGAAATCATCCTGGTAAGGGTTGCCCCATTTGCCGAAAGCGGCTCTGAGGGTACGTACGTCTGCCCAGACCATTTTCTTGTTTGCTTCGGCAACCTGATCGCTCCAGGTCTCCGCACGGTTGGAAACGTTTCCGCCGTAGGAATAGGGATAGTAATTAGCCCATTTTCCGGCCAATGCATTCGCAGAATCCCACTCATACATATCCGGAACCACCTTCACCTGATATCTGACGGTAACCTTATCACCGTTCATCATGGAAGGGATCCTTGCGTTCAGCTCGCGGACCTCCGTACCGGGAGCCGGTGTCCAATCCTCCACCGTTGTCAGAAGATTGGTCTCACTGATGGTTTCGCCTGCATAATAGGAAGGCGAAGTATACAGATACATTCCCGGCCACATTTCATCGGAGAAACGAACGTTGGTGTTATTTCCCACGGATTCGATCACAACCGTACAATCATAGATATGCTCTGTGTTGGGTGCATTATTAGGTAAGACAATATCCGTAAATTTCTTGGAGATCTTCAGGTTCGACTCCACCGTAGGAGGAACCATATGAAAATGAAATTCCGCTGCCGTTTCAAAATACACATCCACAGTGGCAGCATCCTGTGTCTTGTCCTTATTCTCCGTGATCCGGCCCTCAAAGGTCAGGGAGCCTTTTCTCTCCGTATCATTCTTACAAAACTGTGCTTCCGTATAATCGATCTGAACCTGAGAACCTGTGATCGCATAAGTCCCCAGTTTCCTTCCCTTAAAGTTTAACTCCCCGGAAACCTCTTCGAACTTTACTTTATCCGGAAGTACAAACACATAAGGATCCGGGCTTGTAATATCAATTCCGTCCGGAATGACCCATTCCATGGAAAATACTACCGAATCCCCGTAAGCGATCTCGGTATTCGGGTTTGCGATCAGGTCCACATCACCGTACTTGGCTTCGTTGACCGTCACAGCTGCAATACTTGAAAGGGAGTTTCCTTCCGCTTTCACCTTCTTCGGTGCCGGGACCGTAGAGAGGCCGGCCACAAACAGCACCAGGGAAAGCAGGAACATGGGAATGATCCCCTTCCCCTTCTTCATCAGTTTCATCATACACATCATCCGCCTTTTCTTTCTATTGATGAATAATTAAACATCGGATATATTTTATACCCGTAGAAGAAAGGCGTCAAATTAACATTTTATAACCCTGAGTTTAGAAAAATCTATTTTTTCATGGCTCCGGATATAAAAGACCGCCGGAAGATCATACCTCCGGCGGTCAATACAGTCAGAATATTCCGGTCAGAACATAAGTATTCAGTCCTGTTCTGTGTTCATTTTACATCAGATCGAAGTCGTCTCAGGTTCTTCCGTAAGCCGTCTCTCCTCCGTTCAGTCAATCACTGGATCCACTCCGAATTCTTCTTTCACTTCATCTGAAACGGGAGTAGTAAACCGATACCCATCTACCATGATCTTAAAATGATCTCCTTCGCGAACGAGTTTGTAACTTTTCCCATCAGTTGAATCACGAGTCCAATAAGTAAGAGTCTCACCGTCTTCCAAACTCAAAAGAGACTCCTGCAGATCCTCCGAATCAGTTCCGGAAAGCACCCATCCGGAAATCTTTACCCCGTTCTCCTGAGATACGGTCTGCTGCTCTTCTGCCTGTGTTTCAGCCTGTGTTTCAGCCTGTGTTTCCGGCTGATCATTTGCCGAACATCCGGCAAGGATCAGTGTACAAGCCAATACCATGATAATCTTCTTAGTCTTCATTTTCCGTTCCTCCGGTACTTTGATACGCTAATAATATCACAATAAGCTCCATCTGTCTATAATCCATCATCCTTATTCGGGAAACTTGCTCAGCAGTTCTTCATAGACCGCCTCAACAGCCAGAAAATCCTCGTGGGAACCGCCATTGTCGGGATGAAAGATCTTCTGAAGGTTCTTATGTGTATTTTCCAGCTGAGTCCGATTTTTACAGTGTTTGTAATTCTCTCTCATTTTAGCGATCGGATCGGAAAATGCATCCGTCGAACCCTGGTTAGATGATGAATTCGTTGATCTCTGATTGTAAGAAGAATAAGACGATCTCTGTTCATAAGAAGAATCATCGTTATCATCGTCGTAATAGTATGAATAGGAACTATCGAACCGATCGTCCTCCTGATCATACCGATCACCATAATCTTCCGTGTAGGAATAGAACTTATCGATCAGGCGATCACGAAGGATCTTTGCTCCCACCAAAAGGATTCCGGAAGGGATCGCTATGATCACCGCACCTATGAAACTGAAGATACTTCCGATCGCAGCCAGAATATCATCAACCACCAGGGGAATAAAATCCAGGCCTGCAAACCAGGTAAATAAACCGGCAGCACCAAGGAACATGAAGCCCGCAATGAAGGCACCCAGCAGACCGATTGCGGATGCTGCATATGTGCCGATCTTAGCCAGCTTACGTAAAAGTTTGTCACGTTTTTCTTTATCCAAGGATAAGCCTCCTTTGAATGTTTCAACCACAAGGAAATCTGTTTCACTGATGATTTTACCATAAATCAGAACAAGCGTATATATTGTTTTCTCGGAATATGATATGCGTCACCCGGAACCACGGATCCTAGATCTTCAAATTTCATTGTTGACAAAACCAAAATCAGGTGTTAGCCTATAGCTGTGAACAGAATCATTTTTGTTCACAGCTATTCAAAAACCTTTCAGGAGGCGATCAGCATGGGTAAAGCTTACACTTCTGACGAAAGATCCGATATCAAGATCAAGATCATGGAGGCAGCTCTGGATCTGTATCATGAAAACGGCTCCAAAACGCTGAATATCCGGGAACTGGCCAAAAGAGCCGGAATATCCCCCGGAGGCTTTTATAATTTCTGGCCGGATAAGGACAGTCTGATCCTTGATATCATGAGATACCGTACTTCCCAAAAGATCGAGCTGCTGAAGCCTCTGTTCATGGAGCCCGGGAATGACCCTGTAGGCTTTTTTTCCACGCAGATCCTCTCCTGGTTCATGGATCTGAAGTACAAGTTGGATACCAAACCCATTTACCGCGAAAGCATGGCTTTTCTGCAGAATTCCCCCGGGGATGATGACAACCGCTTTCTTGCACTCCACTCTGATTTCCTGAAGGAGGTCCGTGATGAGTGGATCGCTGCAGGGCTCATTGAATCCATGGATATAGTCGGCGTGGCAAATGTCATCACCTCCGTATCGATCCTGCTCTCCAACTCCGGAAAGCTGGATGATGCATATTTTGAAGATCTGATCAGGAGCTATGTTTCAGCAGGTCTTCATCTGTATATCAAAATAAAGGAATAGTTTGATTCGCTCTGCGAATCAAACAGTGTCCGGTGATAATCCTTCGGATTATCGCCGATTGTTGCAGGTCTTTGACCTGCAACCGGAAAGGACCACTGATATGTATATCAAAAGTTTTCATGAGATCAGTAAAAACGATATTCCCGTTGCAGGAGGAAAAGGCGCCAACCTCGGGGAAATGACCGCTGCCGGAATCAATATTCCCGGCGGCTTTGTCATCACTGCTGATGCCTACCGCCTGTTTATTAAGGAAAATGGCTATGAAACCATTTTCCTTGATGTTCTGACTGAAGCAGGGAATGATGAAACCAAACTGACAGGCGCTTGTGCCAAGCTCAGGAACTACATCCTCAACGGAAAAATCCCCGACGCAGTCATGTCAGAGCTGACCGATCACTACCATAAGCTCTGCTGCATGGATACAGACAGAGTTGCCGTCAGATCCTCCGCCACCGCAGAAGACCTGGCTGAGGCCAGCTTTGCCGGACAGCAGGAGACCTATCTCGGCATTCGCGGTCTTGATGAAGTGACCGAGGCCGTCAGAAAGTGTTATACCTCCTTATGGGGGAACCGGGCTACCATCTATCGGAACAATCTGGGCTTTGACCAGAATGAGGTGGCTCTTGCCGTTGTGATCCAGCTCATGGTAGCTTCGGAAAAGGCCGGAGTTCTTTTTACTGCAGATCCCATCAGTTCCAAGACAGATGCAATGCGGATCAACTCCAGCTGGGGCCTCGGAGAAAGCGTTGTCAGCGGCCGTGTCACAGCGGATTCCGTCCTTTGCGACAAGAAGGGGAACATCCTCTCCTATGACTGCGGCTCCAAAATGACTCAGATCATTTACGCAGAAAATGCCACAAAAGAAATCCCCGTAGACTCCGAGTTTCAGAATGCACGCTCCTTATCCGATGAAGAGATCCGGATGCTGTGTGCGGAAGGCATTCGCATTGAACAGCATTACGGTAAGCCCATGGACATTGAGTGGGCCATCTGCGGCAACACCGCATACATTCTTCAGGCCAGACCCATCACCACCATGGGAAATGATCATTCCGATGATGACTCAGAACTCATAAAGTCCTACCTTGCAGGCAGCAAGATCTCCGGAACAGCCAAAAGCAACATGGCTTTTCAGCTGGAGAAAATGCCCTATGCCTACAGGCCCCTCGACTACGATCTCATCATGCAGATCAATCATCAGAAATCCAAGATCTTTGCCGAAGCAGGCCTTCTCCTCACCAGTGATCCGCAGATGGATGATGACGGAATCATGACCCTGCCGAGTCCCAAAAAGGGCATCAGCCGGAACATTTTTCATCTTCCTGCAGTCATTAAAGAAGTAAAGGACTATGAGCACTGCGCAGAAGTATGCATCAGCTTCATGCCCGGATATGAAAAAGACCTGGCAGACTATGCTGACATCAGCTACGAGACTCTCTCCCTCCGGGAATGCTCCGAGCTGTTTCACAAAGCCTATGACCTTCTCGGAAAGTTGTGCTACGACCGCTTCAAATATGCTCTGTTTCCCTCCGCACTGTCCGGGGACCTGACCAAGGCGGTTCAGAAGATAGATAAAAAGTATACGAAATACGATCTGTATATCGGCTTAGATAACAAAACCAGCGTGATCACAAGGGAAGTTGCCGAGCTGGCCAAACGCATTTCGAAGGACAAAGCCCTGACCGCTGCCATCCTCTCCGGCAGAAGCTTCGGATCCATTTCAGAAGAATATCCTTCCCTCCTTGAGATCACCAAAGACTTTATGAAGGAAAATGGCTTTAAATCAGATTTCAACTGCTACTGTGTCGAAGCCAAAACCCTCATTGAAGATCCGGACAGATTACTGAACATTATAAAGCCACTTCTGAATTCCTCGGATCAGACAGTCTCCGCTGATCAGCTGAGCTACGAAGAGCTTCTGGATTGCTTAAAGAGTATCTACGGTTCCAAGTATCCCAAGCTGAAAAGCCATATCGAGGCCTTTCGTACCTTCCATCTGGTCCGGGAGGAAAGCCAGTATCTTTGGGAAATGCTCTTCTTCTATATCCGGAAGATCCTTAAGCGGATGAACATACTGCTGACCGGAAATGAAGACTATCTTCACGGCATCTCCAATCTCTTTTACAATGAACTGCTGGATGCCTGCTCCCGGGGCTCACTGAGTGAAGCCGATCTGGAAAAGATCCGCCGGAGGAATCAAAAGCACCCTCTCTCTCAAAAGGTATGGGATGCCTCCAAGCTCCTGGTATTCGATTCTGACGGTGATACC
>JAGACB010000248.1 GCA_017614345.1 Lachnospiraceae bacterium | reverse complement strand
TGGTTATTCCAATAATAACAATAACAACAATAACAGCGGATCCTGGAATGGTATTACCATTGAGTGTGAGAACATGACCAAGGCCGGTCAGAACACAGGTAACATCAACAATCCGTTTAACGGTGTTGCATTGTATGAAAACAATGACAGCGTATCCTTTACCCAGTACTTTGCTTATGAGCAGCAGAACTTCTCGTTGAAGGCTTGCTCGAACAACAGCAACATGGCCCGGGTAGACCTGTACATCGCCAACGAGTATAAGGGAACCTTCTACTACGGCGGAAGCTATCCTGCTACCTATACCATCGAGAATGTTCGTCATGGCTTAGGTAACCTTGAAGTGAAACTGGTCGTAACCGCAGATGACGGTAACTGGGATGCTTACTTGGATAACCTGACTATTAAATAGTTGAGGGGCTGAAAGACCTTCAACGATCGTCGATTAAGCGAAGCTTGATCGGCACACAGAGTTTCCGACGCAAAGCGGAGGAAACGATTCCTTCAATTCAGTATTGACAGATGACGATCCATCCCCAATCCGACATCTGTTAAGTATACTCCTTTGGTATCTTTCAAAATTCAATGAAAATCTCATTGAGATTTGATCATACCTACCCTCGGACGGCAGAGAACCCGCATTCTCTGCCGTCTTGTTTTGTGTAGGCGACGAGCCAAGGTGCACCTGCTGTGCTTGCACAAAGCAGGTGTACTTTGGCGACCGCCCATCATGGAGCGCGTAGCGCGATAGCGCGGAGTGCGGAATGATGCAGGAACCGGGAGTGCGAAGCACAGAGGTTCCTGAACACAAAATTTCCGGTACACAAAAGAATATCTATCTCACAATCTGCGCAATGTAAAATACAGTTTTTCCCCTTTTCATAGTTCGAATATTATTGTACAATAATGTGGTATGGTCTTGCGTGAAAAGCACGCAGGCAAACGGGGCGTGGTATGAGGAGTATGAGACTTATGATCAGGAGGATTATGACAAATGAAGGCATTTATGGATGAGGAATTCATGCTCGATAACGAGACGGGGAGCCGGTTGTATCACAGCTATGCGGAATCTCTTCCCATCATCGATTATCACTGCCACCTCTCACCACAGGAGATCTACGAGGATCGTCGCTACAGCAATATCGCAGAGATCTGGCTGGGCGGAAAGAATCCGGACGGAAGCTACGCCGGAGACCACTATAAGTGGAGGCTCATGCGTTCGAACGGAGTTTCGGAAGATCATGTGACCGGAGACGCTCCCGCCTTTGATAAGTTTCTGGCATTTGCCGAAACTTTGGAAATGGCCATCGGAAACCCCATGTACCATTGGTCCCATCTTGAATTAAAGAAATACTTCGGCATTACGGAGCCGCTGACCCCGGAAAATGCAAAGGAGATCTGGGAGAAGACCTCCAAGATGCTTCAGGAAGATCCAAGACTGAGTACTCGCGGAATTATCCGCCTGTCCGGTGTCCGGATGATCGGAACCACGGACGATCCCGCAGACAGTCTTGAGTGGCATGAAAAGCTTGCCGCAGAACCGAACCTGGGCTTTGAAGTGCTTCCTTCCTTCCGGCCTGATAAGGCTGTGAACATTAATAAGCCCGGCTTTCGGGAATATATTTCCGTGCTTGCAAAAAGTGTGGGCAAGGAGACCTTCGGCAGTGCCCGGGAGGTCATTGATGCCCTGTATGAGAGGATCGATTTCTTCAAGGCTCACGGCTGTAAGGCTTCGGACCACGGCTTGGATTATGTGATGTTCCGCCCGGTTTCCATGGAGGAGGCGGATCGGACATTTGCCAAGGCTATGGCAGGGGAGGCTCTTACAAAGGAAGAGGCGGAAGGCTATCAGACCACCCTTCTTCTGGCTCTGGCCAAGAAGTATCACAGGGAAGGGATCGTGATGGAGATCCATTTTTCCTGCTCGAGAAATGTAAACGCAAGAATGAAAGAGTTTGCCGGACCTGATACCGGCTACGATATGATCGCCAAGTCAAACTGCTACGATGAGCTGGCGGGCTTCTTCTCCGCTCTGGATTACACTGGAGAGCTGCCGAAGACCATTGTGTTCTCACTGGATCACAACGATTTCAATCAGCTGGCAACCTGCATCGGTTCCTTCCAGTCGGATGAGATCCCCGGGAAAATGCAGCTTGGCGCAGCCTGGTGGTTTTTAGATTCCCGGGACGGAATGGAAGAGCAGATGAGAGCACTCGGGAACTTAGGTCTTCTGGGTAACTTTGTGGGAATGCTGACAGACTCCAGATCCTTCCTTTCCTATACCAGACATGATTACTTCCGCCGGATCGCCTGCAACCTGATCGGCAGATGGGTGGAGAACGGAGAGTACCCCGCAAGGGAGGCTTCTCTTCAGAAGATCGTGGAAGGGATCTCTTACCGGAATGCAGCGAGGTATTTTGGGATTGAATAAGGCTTCGCTTTGCACTAATTAGGGAATAGTTTGCTCCGCTTCGCGTCGCAAACCCGAAATTAACCCTGCGTGTTAATTTCGGATGTTGCAAGTACTTCGTACTTGCAACTGAATTGTATCCAATTTCGTTCAAAAATGTATACACAGGGAAGCCGAAAGGTGGTATACTCAAATATATCGATTGTTATGACCGGCGGTGATCATGCCGTTAGCAGCTGACCCTCACAGGGGATAAGGAGATAAATATGATGACATTTGGATTTGGTACAATGATCGAAAAATTGAAGAAGGAACCGAAGCGGATCGTGTTTACGGAAGGTTCGGATCCTCGTATCCTTGAAGCGGCTTCCAGACTTCTTGCAGGGTATTTCCTGAAGCCCGTGCTTCTCGGGAATCCCGACGAGATCAATGAAGCAGCAGAGAGCGCAGGATACAATATCCGCGGAGCTGAGATCATTGATCCGCAGAATTATGACCGTTTCGAAGAGATGGTAAATCTCTTCTATGAACTGAGAAAAGCAAAAGGCATGACCCTTGAGGGTGCCAGAAAGACCATTTCCCAGGCAAATTATTTCGGTACCATGCTTGTGAAGATGGGCGTTGCGGACTGCCTTCTCGGCGGAGCAACCTATTCCACCGCTGATACCGTAAGACCTGCGCTGCAGATCATCAAGACCAAGCCCGGAAACAGCATTGTTTCCTCCTGCTTCATCCTGGTGCGTCCTTCTGCAACCGGCGGAAATGAAGTTCTGGCCATGGCTGACTGCGCCATCAATATCAATCCCACCGAGGATGAACTGGTGGAGATCTGCGGAGAGGCAGCAAAGTGTGCAAAGGTATTCGGCATTGATCCGAAGGTTGCATTCTTAAGCTACTCCACCCTGGGCTCCGGTAAGGGCGAGGATGTTGACAAGATGAGAAATGCGGTTGCAAAGGCACGGATCAAGTATCCGGATCTGCCCATCGAAGGCGAGCTGCAGTTTGATGCTGCGGTATCTCCCCGGGTGGCTAAGACCAAGTGCCCGGATTCCGAGGTGGCAGGCTATGCCAACACCTTCATTTTCCCGGACATCAATGCAGGAAACATCGGCTACAAGGTAGCTCAGAGAATGGGTAACTTCGAGGCTTACGGCCCCATCCTTCTGGGACTGAACGCTCAGATCAATGACCTTTCCCGTGGCTGCAATGCACTGGAGGTTTACTCCATGGCTGTGATCACGGCAGCGCTTTCCTGAGAGAAAAATAATATTGCAGATCATGGATCTGCGAACAGAACTGACAATTAAAAACGCCGGATGAGTGGTGAGTACGCTCATCCGGCGTATTATATGTTTCAGGCAAGAAAACCCCATGCGACTTGTCGCTTGTGGTAGTTCATTATGCAGGCGATGAGCCGATCAACTTCGATCATTGAGGAGGAATAATCTATGGGACAGAAGATCTCCCGTGCCCCTATGGGCTGGAACAGCTGGGACTGCTACGGGGCGGCCGTAAATGAAGCGACCGTTCGGGCAAATGCAGCATATATGGCAGAGCACCTGAAGGAATTCGGCTGGGAATACGTGGTGGTGGACATCCAGTGGTATGAGCCCCAGGCGGAGAACAATGAGTATCATCCCTTTGCGGATGTGGTCATGGATGAGTACGGCAGAGTGCTGCCGGCGGAGAACCGTTTTCCTTCCGCAGCAGGCGGACAGGGCTTCAAGCCTCTGGCAGACTATGTGCATTCTCTGGGACTGAAGTTCGGGATCCACATCATGCGAGGGATCCCGAGACAGGCGGTTACGCAGGATACACCGGTTCTCGGAAGTTCGGCTACCGCAAGGCAGATCGCCAAGACCGCCAGCATCTGCTACTGGAACACGGATATGTATGGCGTGGACCCTAAGAAGGAAGGGGCAAAAGAGTATTATGAGAGCATCTTTGCCCTCTATGCTTCCTGGGGCGTGGACTTTGTAAAGTGCGATGATATCTGCCGGGAGCTTCCCCGGGAGGAAGAGGAACTGGTGCTTCTTTCCGAAGCACTGAAGAGCTGCGGACGGCCCATGGTCCTGTCCCTGTCTCCCGGACCTGCCCTTCTGGAAAAGTCCGAGCTTTACAAGAGAACCAGCGAGATGTGGCGTATCACGGATGACTTCTGGGATGACTGGCGTCTTCTCTATGCCATGTTCGAGCGTGCGGAAAAATGGTGTATCCATGCGGGTGCAGGACATTATCCCGATGCAGACATGCTTCCCGTAGGAGCCCTTCGCCAGGTGTATGATCCCGAAGGCTGGACCCGGTTTACAGAAACGGAGCAGATCACCATGCTGTCTCTGTGGTGCATCATGCGTTCTCCCCTCATGATCGGCGGAGAAATGACGAAGTTTGATGACTTTACCTTAAAGCTCCTGACCAATGCAGAGATCCTGAAGATGCACAAAAATGCCAGAGGCTCCCATCCGGTATATCGCCGGACGGAAAACGGCACGGAAGTTACACTTTGGACCGCTTTTGATGCAGAGGGCGGACTTTATGCCGCTCTGTTCAATCTGGGAGAGGAAGAGGCAGAGCTTTCCTTTACCGCAGAGGACCTGGAGGTGGATACATTTGCCTCTGTAAAGGAACTCTGGACCGGAAAAGAACTCGGTGCGACAGACACTGTAAAAACCCTGATCCCTGCACACGGTGCAGTGGTTTATAAGATCTTCTGATATAGAGGAATAGTTTCCTCCGCTTTGCTGTGGAAACCATCAGATCCCCCGAAGGTTTTCACCTCCGGGGGATTTTCGTGACAGAAAAAAACAAGCATATTGTAGAAAAATTGTAAAGAATTAAGCACTACATTTGGTTGCTTTTTTGAAAAAATCTGCTATCATTTAACGTATTATTCTACAGGAAGAATTATGTAAATCAGCAGATAAGGAGAGATTATGCTTCAGATTCAATCCATCAGCAAGCAGTATGTGACAGGTGATCTGGTTCAGAAGGCACTCGACGGTGTGTCGTTAAACCTTCGGGACAATGAATTCGTAGCTATCCTGGGTCCGTCCGGATCCGGAAAAACAACCCTGCTCAACATCATCGGCGGTCTGGACCGCTATGACAGCGGTGATCTTGTGATCAACGGGATCTCCACTAAAAGATATAAGGACCGTGACTGGGATTCCTACCGTAACCATACCATCGGTTTCGTGTTCCAGAGCTACAACCTGATCCCTCATCAGTCCATTTTGGCCAATGTAGAGCTGGCCCTTACCATTTCCGGTGTCAGCCGTTCCGAGCGGAAGGCCAGAGCAAAACAGGCACTGGAGAGAGTGGGCTTGGGAGACCAGCTCCATAAGCGTCCCAACCAGATGTCCGGCGGACAGATGCAGCGTGTTGCCATTGCAAGAGCACTCGTTAACGATCCGGATATCCTTCTGGCAGATGAGCCTACCGGTGCACTTAATACCGACACCAGTATTCAGGTCATGGACCTTTTGAAGGAAGTTGCCAAGGACAAGCTGGTGGTAATGGTAACTCATAACCCCGAGCTGGCCGAGCAGTATGCGACCCGTATCGTAAAGCTCAGAGACGGAAAGATCAAGGATGATTCCGATCCCTTTACCGTTGATACTTCTGCCATGCAGCCTCCCGAGCACAAAAACATGGGTAAGGCTTCCATGTCATTTCTCACGGCTTTGTCCTTAAGCTTTAACAACCTGTGGACCAAAAAGGGCCGTACCACACTGACCGCATTTGCAGGTTCCATCGGTATCATCGGCATTGCCCTGATCCTGTCCCTGTCAAATGGTGTGAATACCTATATCAACGATATCCAGAAGAGCACCATGACCTCTTACCCCATCACCATCGAGGAGAGGGCATTTGACTTGACCAGCCTGCTGCAGACGGCTACGGAGCGGAGAGATGCCATGGCCGGAAAGACAGAGCCCGAGCATGACAAGGATGCGATCTACTCCAACGGCGCTGAGTTTGAGATGGCTTCCTCTGTGACCGGAAGCATTTCGGAAAATAACCTCACGGATTTCAAGAAATATCTGGATGCCGAGGACAGCGAGATCCGCAAGTATGTGGGCGAGAACGGTATCGTTTATTCCTATGATATCAGCTTTGACGTTTATACCTATGCACCCGACGGAACCCTCATGAACACCGACGGTAAGGTGGTGGAAATGGAGAAGGATCCCAGTACCTCATTGTCCATCAGTACCGGAAACAGCAGCTACTCCATGTATGCATCCATGTTTTCCGGCAACAACGAGCTGTTCAGTGAGATCGTTCCCGGACGTGACGGTGATCAGGTCAGCCCTGCGGTAGATGCATACTATGAGAAGATCACCGGTGAGTGGCCTCAGGCATATAACGAGGTGGTTCTGATCGCAGACCGCCGGAACGAACTTTCCGTATCCTCCCTGTATCAGTTGGGACTGTACGATATCGAAGACTACGAGCAGTTGCAGAAGGATGTCAATGACGGCAAGAAGATCAAGTTTGAGAGTGGCCGCTATACTTATGAAGATATCCTCGGCAAGGAACTGTACCTGGTTCCCAAGTGCGATTATTATGTAGAAGACGAGGCAAATGAAGGCATCTACCGTTACGAAGGAAAGAACGGACCCAAGGTTGCCGAGCTGGTGGAGCAGGCTCCCGTGAAGCTGAAGATCACCGGTATTGTCCGTCCCAAGGAAAATGCAAAGGGTATTTCGATCCGTACCACCATGGGCTACACAAACGCATTGACCCGTTACCTGATCGATTATACCGACAAGAGCCCGGTTGTAACTGCACAGAAGGCAGATCCCGCCATTGACGTGACCAGTGGACTGGAATTCTCCATTCCGGATGATGAAGCAAAGGCTTCCAACGCCATCCGTTTTGTGGAGACCCTGAGCAATGCCGACAAGGCCATTGTATTCCAGAGCATCATGAGCGAATTCTCCAC
>JAGACB010000247.1 GCA_017614345.1 Lachnospiraceae bacterium | reverse complement strand
CCCATGGAACCGCCCAGGATCTCGGCACGGATGCTGACTCTTGCCAGCTCCTCGGAGAGCTTGTTGAACTCATCGATGGCAATGTCCTTACGGTTATAAGCCACAATGGACTTATATCCGGTGATCATCTCTTCGGTATGTCCGTTCAACTGACCCTGAACAATGGATCTCTTTTTATAGATCTTCCGCATGGCAGAGGAAAGGAACTTGGTCACAACGACTGTGATGACTACGGTGACCATGGTGATCAGCGTCAGTTGCCAGCAGTAGAAGAACATGACGGCAACGGTGCCCACAATGGTCAGGATCCCCGAGAACAGAGAACTGATACTATGGGAGATAGTCTGGGAAATGTTCTCCACATCATTGGTCATACGGCTCATGATATCGCCGCTGGAGTGGGTGTCCAGATAGGAAATGGACAGATGATCGATCTTGGAGAACAGATCAAAACGAAGCTTCTTTACGACATTCTGACTCAGCCTTACGGAAAGCAGGGACTGGACCAGCATGATCATGGTATTGATGAAATACAGGATCAGCATCAGAAGCAATACCATCAGAAGCCCGTCAAAGTTTCCTTTCATGATCAGGTCAATGGCCTGGCCCTGAAGGGAAGGTGCTGCAAGTGTGGTCAGGGAAGTAACCAGAACACAGGCGAAAAGGCCGAAAAGGATCGGTAATTCACTGTTAAAATAGTTTAAAAGCCGGCCTAAGATGGATTTCATATCCTTCGGCTTTTCGATCTCCCGAGCCATGGCCATGGGGCCGCCGCCGGGCCTTCCGCCGAAACGTATATGCTGAGGCGCAGATGCCTGTCCGGGCATGTTCGGACGTTTATTGAGTTCACTCATGATCTTACGCCTCCCTTCTCATCGGATTTTAACTGGGAGCGATAGATCTCCTGATACAGATCACAGCTTGCAAGTAATTCCTCATGGGTTCCGATGGCGGAAATGTTTCCGTGATCCAAGACCATGATACGGTCGGCTCCTCTGACAGAGGCGATCCGCTGTGCAATGATGATCTTGGTGATCCCCTGATAATCTCTGCGGAGAGCTTCATGGAACGCGGCCTCCGTACGAAGATCCAGGGCACTGGTGGAATCGTCGAGGATCAGGATCTCACTGTGCTTTAACAGAGCTCTCGCAATGGAGATCCTCTGCTTCTGTCCGCCGGAAAGGGAATGTCCGCCTTCTGTTACGAAGGTTTCATAGCCGTCCGACTGTCTCTTGATGAAATCCTCCGCCTGAGCGGCACGGGCTGCCTGTTCCACCTCCTCAAAGGAAGCATCCGGGCGACCCCAGGTGATATTTTCCTTAATGGAACGGGAATACAGCTCCGCCTTCTGAAGCACTACGCTGACACGGTTTCTGAGCTCCGTCAGACCGAAGTCCTTCACATTGACACCGTCTACGTAGACATTTCCCTCGGAAGCGTCATAGAAACGGGAGATCAGATTCACCAGAGTGGATTTGCCGCTGCCGGTGGTACCCAGGATGGCAAAGGTCTCTCCGGGTTCGATGGTCAGACTGATATTATTTAACACGGGCCGGTCACTGAAGCCGGGATAACGGAAGGAAACATTCTCGAATCTGATGGAACCCTTCTTCTCGGACTTGTCCGCTTCCGCTGCATTTTCTCCGTCCGTGATGATCTCGGGACTGTCCAGGACCTCTCTTAAACGGATCATGGATGCATTTGCCCGGGTGAACATCTGGAACATATTGGCCAGGAAGGTCACACTGTGCAGGATCATGGTGACATAGGTCAGGGCCTGCATAATACTACCGATGGACATTCCGCCCTCTTCGCCGCCCAGTCGCTGATACTCAAGGGCACCCACATACAGAAGGGCAATGACGGCCAGGTTCATGATGATGTTCATGTAGGGACCCATGAAGGCCAGCAGGGTCTGAACCTTTAAGTTCACGCCCACCAACTCCTGGTTGGCCGCATCAAAACGATCCATCTCATAGCCTTCACGAACGTAAGCCTTTACCACGCGGGCTCCGGCTACATCCTCCTGCATGACATGGTTCACCTGGTCCAGCTTCTTCTGAACAATGCTGAACATAGGCGTAGCTTTTCTGAGGAAGAACCAGACACCCACCATGACAAAGGGAAGACAGACAATGGTGATCAGGGCAAATTTCGGAGAAATGCGGTATAACATAAAGATACCGCCCAAAAACATGACACCGCTTCGCACCAGCATACGCATGGACATCATGACCATCATCTCCACCTGAGACACGTCATTTGACAGACGTGTGATAAGGGAACCGGTGGAGATCGCATCCGTCTGTTCAAAGGACAGATTCATGATCCGGGTAAACACCGCTTTTCTGACGTCGTTACCGAAATGCCTGGTGGCGAAATTGGCAAAAACACCGCTTAAGATCCCGCAGACTCCTCCGAAGAGGACCAGAAGGATCATTTTCACACCCAGGGTCACGATGAGATCTACATTTCCCTTCACAACACCGTCATCCACGATACTTTTCATGATATCCGGCTGCAACAGGTCCATTCCGATCTCACCCAGCATACAAACAGGTGCAAGGATACAACACACCCAATACTTTTTGAGATACTTTAACATTGCTTCGTCTCCATCTTTACAGACTTTTCAAAAATAATCCCCTACATTTTACCTCTAAACCTGCCCCCTGCGCAATGGAAAAATATGAATTCATCAAAAAACTCACATCGCGTTTGCACTGTGCTCTGCTTCATGTTATAATCGAGAAAAAATAACCGGGAGGTGCTTATGCGTAAGCCGTTACTGCCCCTTGATTACCCTGATATCGACATTATCCGTGTGGAGGACACCTACTATATGGTCTCCACCACCATGTATTTTCTTCCGGGCTGCGAGCTCTTAAAGAGCAAGGACCTGCTTCACTGGGAGCATGCTTCCTTCGTTTACGACCGCCTGGATGATACTCCGGCTCAGAAGCTTGAGAACGGGGAAAATATCTACGGAAAGGGCATGTGGGCTGCCACCCTCCGTTATCACAAGGGTACCTACTACATCATGTTCGTCTGCAACGATACCCACAAAACCTATCTTTACCGTGCCGAAAAGCCGGAAGGCCCCTGGCGCAAATCCGAGGTTGAGGGCTTCTATCACGACTGCTCCCTGCTCTTTGATGAAGATCGGATCTTCCTTTCCTACGGGAACCGCAAGGTCTATATCACCGAGTTAAACGAAGAGCTCACCGGCCCCAAGGAAGGCGGTGTCCACGTACTTGCCGTCGAGGATGCTCCCGAGTGTGCTTTAGGCTATGAGGGCAGCCATTTTTACAAGATAGGTGGAAAATATTATCTCTTCCTGATCCACTCCACTCCGGGCAAATGGATGCGTGCAGAAGGTGCTTTTGTGGCTGACAAGGTGGAAGGCCCCTATGTAGGAGGCGATATCTTCATCAATGATATCGGCTACTGCGGAATGGGCGTGGCTCAGGGCGGTATCGTAGATACTCCCGACGGTGACTATTACAGCGTAATGTTCCAGGACAGAGGGGCCGTAGGCCGGATCCCCATCCTGGTTGCCGTCTCTTTTGATGAAAACGGCATTCCCTCCATGGAAGGCCCCGAAACACTGGTAAATGATCAGCCTGAGGTAAAGCTTCCCGCTTCCGGCCCCTCCGTGAAGGGTGTTCTTGCAGGTAGTGATGACTTCCGCTCAGCGGACGGTCCCTCCTTCGGCTTAAAGAGCTTCTGGCAGGTAAGCCATACACCCATCCTTTCCGGCATCAGCCTGAATCCGGAAAACGGAACCTGCTCTCTGATCTCCTGCCGCACGGATGAAAGCATTCTCTC
This sequence comes from Lachnospiraceae bacterium, assembly GCA_017614345.1. GTDB lineage: Bacteria > Bacillota > Clostridia > Lachnospirales > Lachnospiraceae > JAGACB01. The sequence continues at coordinate 2,234 of JAGACB010000247.1, read as the reverse complement.
GGCGCCCAATACATTGACCCAGCGTCTTTATTTCCCCGGAGCGGATGCAGAGGTAACTCTGGATGCCTCCGCTTTAAACGAAGGAGATACTGCGGGTCTTGCCATCATGCAGAGTGCCTTCGCTTATCTGGGCGTCACCAAGCGTGACGGAAAGCTGTACCTGGATCTTTGCGAGCGTGATCCCTCCACTTTGGGCCGGGGCTTTGATCAGGGCGAACTGAAGGAGCTTCTGACCGCTTCCGTTCCGCTCACGGAGCCCGTGATCCGTCTAGGCTTCTCCGCAGACTTCCTGTACATGAAGGATGAAGCCACCTTCTATTACTACCGTGAGAACGAGAAGATCTCCATCGGCGGCATCCACAAGATGATGTTCCGCTTAGATCATTTCACCGGAAACCGGGCCGCCCTGTTCCTCCTTTCAAAGCAGGAAACCGGCGGAAAGGCCGTCTTCTCCGATTTTGTAATGATCCCTCATGAATAAAAATGAAGTTCACAGGAGACTTACCATGTTTCATCTCGATGATTTCTTTGTAACGAAAGAACGTTCCGCTTCCGCGGAAAATAAAACAAACCTTCCGGAGGAAACCTCCGCTGCCCATGCCATAGATCCTTTAAATACGGCTCACCTCTACTGCTGGCTCTTTGTGGCCGGCGGTGTCAGCGGCTTTATCTATGAGCTGTTCTTCTACCGGATCGACCTGGGCTACTTTGTGAAGCGTGGTTCCACCTTCGGCCCCTGGATCCCCATCTACGCCTTCGGAGCCGTGCTCATTTTCCTGTTGGCAAATCATTTCCGAAAGCACTGGATCAGTGTATTTCTCCTCAGCATTGCCGTAACCGGCATTCTGGAGCTGGGCACCGGCTGGGTGCTTCACCGGTTCTTTGACATCCGCCTGTGGGATTACAACACGGAGATCTGGAACTGGGGCAATATAGGCGGCTACATCTGCTTCCGCTCCGTAGTACTCTTCGGCTTTGCCGGTCTGGTGGTGATCTATTCCGTGGCACCCACTGTGAAAAAGATCATTGATACCAAATTTGCCAAGGTGAGTTTGATACTGGCTTATGCATTGGCCGGGCTGTTTGTGCTGGATATCATTGTTTGGCATTTTGTAAGAGGATAAAAAAATGAAAGATCCGAGGATCAAGGCTTTCCTGATCCCCGGATCATTTTTATTGTAAGTATTTACCCAGTTCGCTCTTAAGTCCCTTCCCTGTGATCTCCTGATAGAGATCCAGCTCCGGAGTTACGTTTCCTTCGATCAGCTCCGGGCTTCCGTCACTTCTTACGGCAATGTCCCAGCCCACCAGGCGGCAGGTTGGAACCACCTTCGCCAGTTCAAGGGCCAGCTCTCTTACTGCAGGGTAAGTCGGATTTTGAAAACCCAGAATGGGCTGCTTCGTATCCGGATGGATCTCGTTCACATAGCCGTTGTCAGGGTTGATCTCCACGGCCGTAACGATCCCGGTTGCGTCATCGATCACCGCCCAGATTCCGTCCCGGTCCGTATTGTCTGCTATCGAGCCGTGGCTTCCGAACTGATTGACCGCAAAGAGAACCCCGGGTTCTCCGTTATCACCTATGAGGGTGGTGACACGGATGGTATTTAAGCTGAAAGGATGGATCAGGCTGTAGCACTCCGCCTGATCCACCTTTTCTTCTGCAAGGTAGTTTCTTTCACAGAGTTCCTCAAATGAAGGGCAACACTCCACAGAATAAATCCCGATCCCTGCATAGCCGTCCTCCGGCTTCAGGATCACGTTTCTGTGCTTTCTGACAAAGGCTTCGAATTCATTTTCCCGGTCCTTTTCAAGGGCCAGGATCTCTCTGTGGATCCATGAAGAAAAATGCTCGTAAAACAGGCGTTTATGATTGAACAGGTCCCGCGATGCGTCATCATTCAGAACCTTTTCGATCCGCTCCAGTTCCTCTTTCGTCAGGAACTCTTCGATGGCCTCCGGACTCAGCTCCTGCATCCGGTAACGCAGGTAATCATCATAAGTAAAACGATTCCTGACAGCCTTGGGAAGACTCAGATATTTCCATTTGTTTGCAGGCATACCGATCCTCCCGTCAACAGTTGTAAACGCCGATCAAAGTGATCGTCAGTGGCTGTGTCCGCCACCGCCTCCGTGACCGCCGCCACCGCCTCCGCCGTGGCCTCCGCCGCCTTTGGATCTCGGCGAATAAACCTTGGTCTGATGGGTGAACACCGGATTCGGAAGGCCCACTG
>JAGACB010000246.1 GCA_017614345.1 Lachnospiraceae bacterium | reverse complement strand
GAAGAAACAGAAGAACTGTTGAAAAAACAAAACAATATCAGAAGTTCGAATAAAACAGTATAAATTTGACTTTACAACGGAGGTAGGTTATTATGATGATAGCAGGAAGCGGTAGTCTGCCGGGTGGCGACTATCAGGAAGATATTAAGATCAGCGGCAGCGGAACGGTGAATGGAAATGTGTCCTGTACGGAGTTCGCGATCTCCGGTTCCGGCAAAGTGGACGGAAATCTGGTCTGTTCCGGGAAGGCTTCGATCTCAGGCAGCGGCTCTGTTCAGGGAAATGTGACCGCAAAGGAGCGGTTTACCATATCCGGCAGCGGTTCGGTGAAGGGTGAGATCAAGTCGGAAAAACTGGTGGTTTCTGGATCTCTCAGCTGCGACTCTGTTTCCGTGGAGGACCTGACTGTCAGCGGAAGCATGAAGTCTCAGGGAAATGTTTCCGCAGAAAACGCTGCGGTTCACGGAGACATCTACTGCGGCGGCCTGATCAATGCAGAGAAGCTGGAGGTGGAATTTGAGTCCGGCTCCGGTGCAGATTCCATCGGAGGGAGCTACATCAAGATCCGCCGGAAGGGAGTAGTTTCCGGAATGTTCCGGCGACTGATCGGCAAGAAGACAGAAGGCATGTTCAAGGTGAACGGAAGCATCGAGGGTGATGTGGTGGATCTTGAATATGTGATCGCAGAGTCCGTTGTGGGACGCGAGGTGAAGATCGGCCCCGGTTGCATCATCGGATCGGTCAGCTACAGCGAGAAGTTCACGGGGGATCCTTCTGCGGAGGTTCGCAAGGCCGAGCAGGACGGGATGTGAAGATCAACTGAGATTGAGTAACTTGCAACGTGAAAAGCAGCTTAGCCTGAACAGTATGCAATGTAAAAAACTCCGAGGGCGAAACCATTTTCCTGAATGAAAAACCGCATCCTGAAAAAAGCAAAACAGTCTGTGTGATACAGTTGTTCTTGCAGAGTAAAACGAGGATAAGATGATGAAGAAAAAACAGTTGGTTTGTGCGGTGCTGGCCGCAGTGATGGCAGTAAACGTGACTGCCTGCAGCGGCGGGGCGGATCAGGAGACGACTCCTGCGGTAACTCAGACAGAGCCGGCGACTACGGTGCCGGAGACAACCGAGGAGCCTGCTACGGAGACGGAAGAGGAAACAACACAGGCGCCCAAAGAGCTCCATGTCATGGGTGAAGGGTATACTCCAAGCGTACCCGGTGCGGAATCGGAGCTTGAGCTGTATCAGAAGATGATGGCTTTTCTGAAGAGTGAAGAGATGGATGCCAAGCAGCTGGATGATATGACGGATAAGGTGATGATCCTGGCCTATCTTTCCAAAAAGAATGACGGAGGGCCGAATAAGGAGATCGCATCGACCTATCAGTACAATATCACCAGGGGAATGTCGTTTTGCGACACCTGTAATCTGATCGCAGAATACAAGAAGGCCATCACGGAAATGGATCCGGTCCTGGTGGAGGACGGCTGGTACTATCAGTTTACACCGGAACAGTTTAATACATTGTACGAGATGTTTCCCAAGGAGTACATTTCCTTTCATGAGGATATGACGGAGGAACAGTTCAAGGAGGCGCTTCTCAGTTATCTTGCCGTTTATATGGCCTTTATGGAAATGGATACGTTACTGGATGTTGACGGTTCCGCCATTGTCTGGGAGGAAAAAAGCAAGCTGAAGGCTTATGAGCTCACAAAGTATTATAAGAAGTGTCCGGATCTGGAGGAGAATTTTCCCCGGGCATACCACATGGAGATCACGAAGGCGAACATCGATGGCCGGCTTGTCAGCGTGGATGTGGAGTATACCGAGGTGGACGGCCGGTTCTACTTCCTGAATGAGACCTGGTACTATGATGTTTATGAGTAACCCCGGATTCTTGGGAAAATGAATTGAATAATGACAAGAGACAAAAAAAGTGGTATGATAGTATGTGATTGAATTGATAATGATAAACAAGTTTTCGGATGTATACCGATCATACCAAAGGGGGGAACTCTCAATGGCAACCTATGAGGAGTGTATCGAACAGGCAGCGGTGGCGCTGGGGTTCGGTTATGAACAGAAGCTGAAGGCCGGCTACGGTCATTACGGAGATTATACCGTACTGATCGCAGGTCAGATCCGGAAGGGCGAGGAGCCCAGGATCTCCGTCAATTTCTGTGCAAGTATCAATAATAATCCTATTCCGTTTTATACCTATCTGGAAGATGATGACTATGATTATCCGGATTTTCCGAAGAGAGTCCGTTGCAGTTCCAACGGATTCCGTGTGGTACTGACCACGGAGAACACCGGGACCAAGGAAGAGGTTGCGGATAAGCTGGTGGAAATGGTCCGCCAGGGTGCTGCCATCCTTCGGGACAGAGATGCGGAAAACTGCGATGATCAGGGCGTGGTAGCTCATACGGAGCTGTATGCGCTGAAGGGAGCATTTTCCTTCTTAAGCTGGGAAAAGGCGGACAATTATTATAAGCAATTTAACCGCGGTGTGTTCACTGCGAAGATCAAGGAGCGTTATATCCCGGGACTCATCGGCGGTCTCATCGGCGCCATTCCCGGTGCCATTGCGATCCTGGCTCTCGGACGTCTTGAGGTGCTGTCCCTTTTGGGCGGCGTGATCTGCGGTGTGACCATTACCATCGGTTATCACACGGCAGCTCGGAAACTGTCCGTAAAGGGCGGTCTGATCTGCATCGCCATTGCGGCTGTTGCCGCGTATCTGGCCTTCCGTGTGGATTACGGATGGACCCTTTATGACAGGCTTCAGCCCTCGGTTTCCTTTTTAGACTGTGTGCTCCACAGCTTTAAGTATTCCGCGGGAGAAGAGGGAATGATCGAATATTTCCGTGTCCTGGTTCTGAGAATACTGACTGCAGTCGGTGCAGCCGCTCTGATGACCTGGGTGGAGGTTGCCACAACCAAGGAAAATAAAGATTTTCACCTGCTGGGAGATTGATGACTTTAGGCCGGGCCGCAAGATCTGCAGCCCGGCTTTTTTTGTTGAAGGCCCTTTAGGACCTTCAACAGAAAGGGCGTGACTATGAATATTCTTGTTTTGAACGGTTCCCCTTCGGGAAAGAACAGCATTACCCTTTGTACCATGAGGTACATAAGGAGGCAGTTTCCGGATCATAAGTACGTGGTGCTGGACGTGGGACAGCGGATCCGGCAGATGGAGCAGCAGCCGGAGCTTTGGATGAAACCTCTGGAGAAGGCAGATCTCATCATCTTTGCCTATCCGGTGTACACCTTCCTGGCCCCTTCCCAGCTCCATCATTTTATCCGGATGGTGAAGGAAAGCGGCATTGATCTGTCGGGAAAATACGCAACCCAGATCACCACTTCCAAGCATTTCTACGATATCACCGCCCACCGCTATATTGAAGAGAACTGTGCGGACCTGGGCATGAAGGTACTCCACGGCCTTTCGGCGGATATGGAGGACCTTTTGAATGAAAAAGGACGGAAGGAAGCGAAGGCATTTTTCCGGTATGTGCTTTGGAATATGAAGAAAGGCTATCAGGACCGGATCCTGCTGCCCTCAAAGGGCCGGGCGGCTCTGAAGGTGGCTGCGATTGATGCGGAGCCTGTGGATGCACCGGCTCCGAAGCGGGTGGTGATCGTGGCGGATTATTCCGATTCCGAGAAGAACCGGCTTCAGAACATGTGCGAGCGGCTGGCGAACCGGCTGCCCTGTGAGACGGAGATCGTGAACCTGCAGGAGTTTCCCTTCAGCGGAGGGTGCCTGGGGTGCTTTAACTGTGCGGCTGACGGGAAATGTATCTACAAGGACGGCTTTGATTCCTATCTAAGGGACCACATCCAGACGGCGGATGCCATTGTCTATGCCTACACCATCACGGATCACAGCATGGGCCGGCGGTTCAAGATGTTTGATGACCGGCAGTTCTGCAACGGCCACCGGACCGTTACCATGGGCCGCCCTGTGGCGTACCTGGTGGACGGAAAGCTGGATGCGGAGGAGAACCTCCGGATTCTGATGGAGTCCAGAGCCCAGGTGGGCGGAAATGCCCTGGCCGGCATTGCCACGGATCAGACGGACCCCAACGGTGAGATCGACAAACTGGCGGAGACCCTGTGCTACACCATTGCGGAGCATTATCTGCCGCCCAAGAATTTCTACGGCGTCGGCGGCATGAAGATCTTCCGGGATCTGATCTGGCAGATGCAGGGTCTGATGCTGGAAGACCACCGGTTCTACTTACAGCACGGCTTCTATGATTTCCCTCAGGAGCGCATCGGAACCATCCTGGGCATGTACCTTGTGGGCGCCATGATGAGGAATCCTTCCCTGAAAAAGAAGATGAACGGGAAAATGACGGAGGGCATGCTGCTGCCGTATAAAAAAGCCATCAGCGAAAAGAAAAATCAACTCAGCAGATGAACAAGATAATGATCATTCATATGTAAATGATCGGAAAAATGATCATCTGAAAAAAAGGTCAGATAATTGATCAATGAAGCGTGAGGATACAGAATGCTACGGAATGAGTCTCTCGAAGAACTGACAGACGGAGGGAAATATACCGCAGACAGCGTGGTGAAGGTGGATCCGGACGGATGCAGAGGGTGCCACCTCTGCTGTGAGGTGGTGGAGGATACCATTATCCTGGATCCCTATGACATCTGTGCTCTGGCGAGAGGCCTCGGGAAAAGCTTTCAGGAGCTGATGCAGCGGGAGATCGCCTTAGGCGTCTGCGACGGGATCATTCTCCCCCACTTAAATCTGGTGGAGAAGGAAAACGCCTCCGGCAGGCACTGTGTGTTTCTGGGACAGGAGGGTGAGATGCAGGGCAGATGCCTGATCCATTCCTTCCGACCGGGCTTTTGCAGGTTATTTCCCATGGGAAGGCTCTATGAGGAAGAGGGCTTTTCCTACGTGCTTCTGAAAAATGAATGTCCCTATCAGGACAAGAAGGAGTGTTCCGTCCGGGCCTGGCTGGGGATCGAAGAACTGGAACAATACGAGGCATATGTGCTGGAGTGGCACTCATTCATAGCCCGGATCCGGGAGCAGCTGCCTCAGGAAAATGAAGAAGACCGGCAGAAGATCAGTCTGTTTCTGCTGCAGAGTTTTTATCTTACGCCGTATCGTGAGGGGTTCTATGAGGATTTCGGGGAGCGCCTCAAAAAAGTGAAGGGGGTGCTTTTTGCGTAAATGAATCATATCTTGAATTATCTGAGATGGAGAGGGGACTTAAGCTTTGAGAAAAGCGGTCTGAACGAGGTGGACCGGTTGGTGCTGGCCTACGCTTCTTATGCGGAACTTGCTCACTACAAGGGACCTGACAGCCTTACGGAACCGGCGCCGGTAAAGCAGGTGGCCTTGGAGTATCGGAAAAAGAAACGGCATTACAAGCTGGCGCATCCGGAATGGAATGAACATAAGGCCTTTGTTCTGGCAGACCGGGTTTTTGCGGAGATGTCCCGGACCGAACGTTTCGGGGAGATTGAGGTCAGTGATTATG
>JAGACB010000245.1 GCA_017614345.1 Lachnospiraceae bacterium | reverse complement strand
GGAAACTCATGATGATGAGTATGGGCGGCTGGTTCGCCTTCGTTATGACTCCCTCCGGCTTCGTGAAGGAATTCATCCTGGTCTTCGCTGCCTACCTGATCATCAGCGTCTGCGACTTCCTCCGCATCCGCCGGATCCCGAAGGCACTGGCCCTGAAGAATGTGGAATGAGCCTACATCCCCTTTTTGAGTAAAATATATGGTTATTGGATCAGGGACGCCCTGCGGGCGTCCCTGATCTTTTTGATCATCGCTGTGTTTTACCTTCAAGATAAGCAGAAGAGCGGAGGCAGAAACAGAGTAAGTGATAAACCAAAAAGTTGTGTTGCATAGTGGTATTTGCAGTTTCTTTATGGTATTCTGAGTAAAAGAAAGTCTGATACTTTTGGAGGAATGACCATGGAAACTTACTTTTATGTAGTGGAAAGCATTGACGGTGATTATGCAAATCTGAGGCGGACGGATGTGCCGTCGGATGATCTGAAGCTGGTGGCCAGGGCGCTGCTGCCGGAGGAGATCCGGGAGGGAAGCCGGCTGAAATATGAAATGTTTGAATATTCACTTATTGATTGACATTTTCCAAAGAAAATGGGAAAATAGAAACAGCAGATCATGATGATCCGGCAAACCGAAAACAGGGTTACATAACGACAGATCATTCGGTATGAGCCGGCTGAAGGGAATCTGCAAAAAGGGATATATAAACATTTAACTCTTATGAGGAGGAAGCAGTAATGGGTTTGTACAATGATAAGCACCGCCTTTTCGCGGACTATGTGAATGAGATGAATGCTTTTGCGAAGGCTCCGAAGAACGAAGTGGAGACGAGAGAACTGTGTGAGCACTATATCTCTTCATCGGAATGCACCTGGAAGAACATTTTCTCTGCGGAGACAGGGGAGCTTGTGGGATTCCTGATCCTCGGTAAGACCGGGGCGGAGAAGCATCCGGATGCGGATCGATCCATTGCCGAAGCATATATGACACCCGATTATCGGAAGAAGGGGCTTATGAAGGCAACGATCGTGGACTACGAGAGCAGACATCATTGCCGTTGGAGTATGCTGGTTCAGAAGGACAATCAGGATGCTCAGGATTATTTTGCAAAGCTTTTTGAAGAGATGGGCTATGTTCCCTGCGAGCTGGACGCATCAAAGGTTGATGCGAGCGGTGAGGAAATGACCCTGCTCGGATTCAAACTGAAGTGATTTAAGCCGTTTGGCAGGCCCGAAGGCTCGGGAAAATGTTGACTGCCTGCCGGATCACAGAACAAAAAAAACAATGCGGAGATGCCTGAAAGGTGTCTCCGCTTTTTTTGCTCCCGACGATAAGTTTCGGTTGCTTATTCCCACCCCTTCGGGCTATACTGTAATTGTGAGAAAGAAGGTGATCGGATCATAAAAGATCATCTTCATGATCATCTGAGATCGGAATTTTTTGCCGAATGATCGGAAGGCGCTGAGAAAATGAGAAGATCGGAAGGCACTGAGAGCATGAGAAGATCAGAAGGTGCCGAACGAATGGAATGATCGAAAGGGGCTGAAAGAATGGAAAGATCGACGGGGTTTGAAGGATCAAAACGGACAAAGAGATTGAGAAGGCATCCGGTGGCGGCTACGCTGCTGTACCTGCTGCTGGGGCTTTTGGTGGTATTTTCCTCCGTAGACCGGGCGTATGCCGGAAGTACGGGGAGCGGCGCTACTACCGAGGTGGAAGAGCATGAGTTTACCGCCCTGGAGGCGAAGACTTATGCGTTACTGAAGAAAAAGTTTGTTTCCGTGGTAGAGGGAAATGAACGTTCCACCATATTCAGGATCCCGGTAACGGACCTGGGAGTTCCCACGTCCTGGACGGCTGCGGATCTGGGAGTCCCTTCCCTTGTGGAGAACGGTGCGATCTCCCAAAACGCCATGAATGCCATTGTGGGAAAGCTGGTCTGCGACACGAATTACGTTGTTTCTTCGCTGATGGCGGAGCTGCCCTATCAGTTATTCTGGTATGATAAGACCCGGGGCTTTTATCTGGAGCCCCAGGGAACGGTCAATGTCTGGTATGATCAGGGCATCGGGAATTATAAGATCTCATTTTCCGGAGATCTGGTGTACAGCTTTTATGTGTGCGCGGATTATGCGGACGGAGAGTTCAAGGTGAAGGATGCTTCCGTCAAGAGAGCACGTCAGGCTGCTGCCGAGGCTAAGGAGATCGTCCGGAGGTATGCGGCATTATCCGATCATGATAAGCTGACGGTGTACAAGGATGAGATCTGCAACAGAGTCAACTATGATGAACATGCCAGAGACGGCGGAGTTTCTTACGGAGATCCCTGGCAGCTGGTGAGTGTATTTGACGAGGACCGGTCCACCAACGTGGTGTGTGAGGGTTACGCCAAGGCCTTCCAGTATTTATGCGACCTGACGGATTTTGATTCGGATAAGATCACCTGCAGGATCGTTACCGGAACCATAGGGGACGGCTCATACACAGAGGCCCACATGTGGAACGTGGTCACCATGAACGACGGAAAGAACTATCTTGTGGATACCACCAACAGCGTTCTTTACTGCAGCGGGATAGGAAGTCCCTTCCTTGTGGGAGTTTCAAACGGTGACTGGTACGGCGTGAATAAGAGCTTCCGTGTGACCACACTGACCGGAAACAATTCGAAGGATTTCTATACCTACTGTTATGACACGACAACCAATAACATCTATGATGAAAAATATCTGAAGCTTGCCATAGGAAGTTATGCGGGGAACAATTCCCTGGCAGAGCACAGGGTCATTGACATTAAGGGATATGACCTGAAGGTAGGTGAGTCGGGGATCCTGGCGTTCCCTGCCGGCATGGGCAGTGCATCTCTCACCGTTACGGACACTTCTGTGATGACCGTGTCCAAGTCGGGAGCATTGTCCACTCTGAAGGCCGGAAAAACGGATGTTACCGTAAAGAGAAACGGAGAAGGCTACTGTTTCCATGTGACAGTGGAATTCGCAGATGTGAGAGCGAAGAGCCGTCCGTACTACTATGACGCAGTTTACTGGGCTTACAACAAAGGTATCACCGGCGGTGTGAAGAACAACAAGACCGGTCTCTTCGAGACCTTTGATCCCCAGGGAACCTGTACCCGTGCTCAGATGGTGGCCTTTTTGTGGCGTATGGCGGGCTGCCCCGCTCCGAAGAGCAATAAGTGTCCTTTCTCTGACGTGCCCTCAACCGCTTACTATTACAAGGCAGTGATCTGGGGAACGGAAAACGGCATTGTAGGCGGTTATTCGGACGGTACCTTCCGTCCCGACGGCTCCTGTACCAGACAGCAGGCAGTGACCTTCCTCTGGAGAATGGCGGGAAGCCCCGACCCTGCCGCAAAG
>JAGACB010000244.1 GCA_017614345.1 Lachnospiraceae bacterium | reverse complement strand
TGTTTCCGGAGGATCCGGAGCTTGCCGAAACGGCATTTCTCCAGCTGTTTTCGTATGATATGTTCCTCAGAAAAGCCCTCATTGAGCGCATGATCGATGACCGGCTCGAAGAGCAGAAGGAACAAAAGGCAAAGGAAGCTGAGGCCAGGGCCGCTGCCAAAGCGGAAGCCAAGGCATCCGCCCGGGAAGCAAAGCTGGCAAGCAAGGAAGCGATCCGGGAAGCAAAGCAGGCAGCCAAGGCCGCTGCTCAGTCTCCCTCTTCCTCTTCCAGTCTCCGATAAGCCATATGATAGCCTTCATTTCCGTACACCAGAGCCCGGTTCACCCGGCTGATGGTGGTGGTGGAGGCACCGGTTTTTTCCACGATGGCCTGATACTTGCAGCCCTGCTGCAGCATCCCTGCCACCTGAAAGCGCTGTTCTAAGGCCTGAAGCTCCTTGATGGTACAGATATCCTCAAAGAAGGCATAGCATTCATCAACATTTTTCAGAGTCAGGATGGCCTGAAACAACCGGTCCATCTCTTCACTTTTCAACTTGGAATTCATAAATACCTCCCTTTTGGGAACAAACCGGATACCGACAGGATCCATACCGTTCAGATCAGGTACCGCTCCGTCACGGCCGGTATCTTAATGACGATGTAGCAGGAACAGTCCCACAAGACTGAGGATAATGGCTCCCACAGCCACAAAGGTAAAGAGCTTCTGGCGCTTCTGGCGAGCCATTCTCGCTGCCAGAACAGCCGAGCGGTTATTCTCCTGTTCCTCGAATTCTCCGGAGGGATTGATAACCACAGGGGCCTCGGTGGGCTCCTCTTCGGTGGCTTCGATCGCTTCCGTCTCGGACTCGGATTCCGTTTCTTCCTCCCCGTTCTTTACCGGACGGGGATCTTTTAATTCCAGCTCGGAAGTTTCCACTTCCGACTGCGTATAGACATAGGTTCCGCTTAAGGTCTTAAGGCGGTTCCAGCCGCCGTAGCTTCCCGCATAGGAAAGCACCGTGCTCTCATCCGCAACACCGGCAGCCTCTGAGGAGGCTGAAGGATAGGATCTCAGTTCTCCGCCGTCCTTGACCGTAACGTTCTTCTTCTCTCCGGCATTTTCCTCAAAGCCGGGCTCGTAAGCCTTCAAAAAAGCCTTATCAAACAGGTCTTCCGCAACCTCATGGACCTCTTCTCCGGAAACTCCGGTGGCAGAGGTGATGATCCGGATATCATTCCGGGTTGCGATACTGATCTGGCCGATCACTTCATCCCCCTTGCGAAGGACAAAGGCATACTCCAGACCCTCAATAGGATCCTCCTGTGTGGCCACAATGTTCGCTCCGGACCAGTTCCGCACTTCCCCTTCCTGAGAAATGACCGAATGATCTGCAGGATACTTTAACGCTTCATTTAAGACCGGATAGTTCCCCACCGCATTGATCATGATGGTAAGCATCTCTCCGGCAGAGGAAACACAGGCATTCTCTTCTGTCAGATCCAGGGAATTCAGCTCCGTCACCGTCAGAGACAGAGACTGTTCCTTTTCCCGGATCATCTGAAACAGAGCATCCTCCATTCCCGGAGCATAACCCTCGGAAAACTGATAACGGAACTCTGTAGCCTGTCCTCCCAAAAGAACTTTGACTGCATCCGGCATGGCAAAGGTCTCACCGGCCTTGATCGCAGGTACCAGCACGGGATCAGACTCCTTCACCCGGGCCAGGGCCTCCTCCTTGAAGATCTGTTCTCCCTCCGGATTCAGGCCGCGATCAAGCATGGTCATGACCATCAGAAGGTCGGCAACACTGCCGGCATCCACCGGAGTTCCGGCTTCATAATCTTCATAGACCTGACCGTCTGACATGTTCATGGCCGCATAGGATGCAGGGCCTTCCTCAGGATCCGCAGATACTGTTCCGGGATAACCGAAAACATCGCCGGGGATCAGCTCTGCAGCAGCCGTGGCCGCCAGCATTGTCCCCAGGAGCACGGATATATATTTCTTCTTACACTTCATTTTCGTCATCCTTTATGGTCTGAAGTTTCAAAACTTCAGACAACCGCTCATAAAAAACTTTGGATTTAAGTATATATAAAATCCCCGAAAAAGTAAAGGGAGAATTCTGTCCCCTTTTCTGTCCCATCATACGCATTTTTTCGTTGTAATTCCGCTGAAAATCCACTAAAATAGAAGATACTTATAGGGAACCGGAGGCACACACAGATGATCCGATTTGAAACCGTAAAAGAGACCGCTGCCAGACTGAAGCTTTCGGAGCGGCGAATAGAGGCCCTGGCCAGGGAAGGCCGTATCCCGGGAGCGATCCTGCTTTCGGGAAGCTGGATCATGCCCGATTCCTCCACCCGTCCGGCTGCTTTAGGCGAAGAAGCCCTCTTTGACTTTGACGCGGAGGGCAATTATCTGGGCATGAAGAACCCGGAGCATGCCGAAGGCCAGAAGACCATTTTCGACTTTATGGAAGGCCACACCCTCTTAAACCTGGAGGATGCCGCCGATTACATGAACTTATCCAGGGCCAGCATGAGTAACTGGATCCGTGCGGGCCGTGTCACTCCCGCCCTTTATTCAAACGGAAAGCCCATGTTCCACAAGGATGACCTGGCCAAGGTCCTGTCCGAGATCCAGATGTCCGGCAGCCGCCGTTTAAAGAGCCGCCGGAACAAATCCCAGATTGCAGGCACCAACGTGTACCGTGATTACCTCACTGATGAAGAAGAGGATTCCGCCTCCTGCGAACGGGCTGCAGATGCGGTTCTGGAGATCATGCACCTGGCGGAAAAGTATCCGGACTCCGAGGTCCTGATCCCCTTCATTCTTGCCGAATACACCTTAAGAGGCCTGGTCATGGCCGGTCGTCTTCCGAAGACCTTACGTGCCCCCAAGACCTCCCTTCTGAAAAAATATCTCTTAGGGGAGCTTGCCCCTGAGATCACACCATATGAGCCCCTTATGGAGGAGCTCCTCTGGCAGGGCAAAGAGGAACTGACCCCCGAACTGAGGGATGCATTTTCCACCTCGGGGAACCTTCTTGACGAGATCCGGCCCATCCACCTGCCCTACCTACCGGGCCTTGACGTGCTGGGCCTTCTTTACCTTTCCCTCCGCAGTATGAAGGAGCGGAAAATGAGCGGCATGTACTACACTCCCACCCGTCTGGTGCGGATCCTGACCCAGGCCAGCATAGCTCATTCCCGGGGCAGCTTTGAAACGGTCTTAGACCCCTGCTGCGGAACCGGCAACTTCCTGATGGATCTGGTGCTCCGTGGCATTCCCGCATCCCGGATCTACGGCCAGGACAATGATCCCGTCAGTGTGGCACTTGCGCGCATTAATCTGGCATTTCTCTGTGAGGAAGAGGAGATCCCGGGCATTGTCTCCAGGATCCGTATCTGTGACACCCTTTTGGAGCCCGCCTCCCTTTCTTCCTACGACCTGATCATCGGAAATCCCCCCTGGGGCTACAGCTTTGACCAGAAATCCACCAGACTTTTAAGCCGGCGCTATCGCACCGCATCCGGGGGAAATATCGAATCCTTCCGTCTGTTTCTGGAATTTGCCCTGCTGCACCTGGGAACGAGCGGCATGCTCTCTTTTGTGCTTCCGGAATCCTTCCTGTCGGTGGCCTCTCACGGAGCCATCCGTCAGATGGTGGGAAACCGGTGCCGCCTGCAGTACGTGGCCTTCTTCCCGGACGCCTTTGAAGGGGTCTCCTGTCCCTCCATCCTCCTGGTGGCTTCTGCCAGTGAGCAGGTGCTGACGGACCGTCTCACGGGAAAGAATACGGACATCCTGATCGAAACCCCTGATGATTCCTATCTGATCCGCACTCCCAGAGGCTTAGGGAGCAGCGAACCCTGGAACCTCCAGACCCGGGATGAGGCCTATGCCCTTCTGGAAGCCCTGGAGAACTACACTCCGGCCATCCGGCTGGAATCCTCCGCAGACTTTGCCCTCGGCATTGTCACCGGAGACAACGACCGCTATCTCTCCCCCGAACCTCTGGAGGGATACGAGCCGATCCTTCGGGGGAGCGATCTGGTGCCCTTCGGCTACAAGAAGCCGGCGGCCTTCATCCGCTATACCCCCTCAGCCTTCCAGCAGGTGGCAAATGACCGCCTCTACCGGGCAAAGGAGAAGCTGATCTACCGTTTTATCGGAAACCGGCCGGTCTTCGCCTATGACAACACCGGCATCCTGACCTTAAACAGCGCAAATATCGTGATCCCCTGGATCCCTTCCGTATCCATGCAGTACATCCTGGGGATCCTGAACTCCGAAGTAACCCGCTTCTACCTTCAGGAAAGCTTCCATTCCTTAAAGCTTCTGCGCTCCCATATCGAACGCATCCCCCTGCCCCTCAGGCTCCCCGAGGAGCAGCAGCCCCTCATTGATATCGTGAATGAACTGACGGAGCTTCAGAAGAAACTGACGGAAGGGGAAGGAAGAATCAAAGGATCGTCCGAAAACGATCAGACAGCAGGAAAGCAGTCTCAGAACATTCCCGAAGCTGCTCTTCCTTTCGAAGAAACATTGGAAGACCCCCGTGCCTTGAAAGCTGCCTATGAAGACGCCTACAACCGCCTGAATAAAGAGGTCTGCAGGCTCTTCGGCCTTACACCGGAGCAACAGCGCATGCTGGGGATCATTGAATAATAAAATTATTACAAGGAGTACACATTCATGGGTGCAACCGAAGAATACTTAAATGCCATGAAGCTCGGCCTGAAGGAAATGCCGGGAACCTTTAACCTGAATGAAAATACATCCTTCCTGCCGGTGCTCGATGAGATCCTGAAAAATGAGCAGACCTGCGGGGAAGAAAAGCTGGGGCTTGAAAACATTCCCCTGGATCTGGTGGTAGGAACCAAGACCAAAGGGCGGACCACGTCATTTGCCCCGAACTTCATGCCCATCCTAGAGTACCGCTCGGAGTTTGCCGTCAAGTGGCAGGCGCTGTGCAAGGCACATCTGGAGGAAGGGATCCGCGATCCCATCATCGTTTACGAATACCTGAACCGCTACTATGTAGTCGAGGGCAATAAACGTGTCAGCGTGTTAAAGTACTACCATGCTTCCACTGTCCCTGCCTACGTGACCCGGGTGATCCCGGAGCCTACCGATGATCCGGAGCGGCAGATCTATTATGAATACATGAAATTCCACAAGTATTCCCATGTCAACTATCTGCTGTTCTCTCAGGTCGGCTCCTACGACCGGCTCTTAAATCTTATGGAGATGGAGCCGGATCATGAATGGACTCCCGAAGAGCAGACGGATTTCCGTTCGGCCTACGTCCGCTTTGAGCAGGCCTACACCTCCAAGCGTCAGACCGGAAAGTTAAACATCACCGTGGGAGATGCCTTCCTGGCCTTTTTGAACATCTACGGCTACGAAGACATCCAGGACAAGCTTCCGAACGAGATCCGCGAGGACATTCCGAAGGTGTGGGAGGAATTCTCCCTCTTAACAGAGGAACAGTCTGTGGCGCTGATGCTCAATCCCGATAAGGAGGCCACCGCCGAGAAGAAGCCCGGCTTTATCTCCTCCATCCTGCCCCCGGCCAAAAAGAAGATCGCCTTCATCCATTCAAAGACCGCCGAGACCTCCAGCTGGACCTACGCCCACGAACTCGGAAGAATGTATCTGGACCAGGTATTTCCCACCCAGATCACGACCCACAAGGTGGATCAGGTCACAGAGGAAAATGCCGACGAGATCTTAGAGGGTCTTGTAAAGGAAGGCTACACCATCTTCTTCTTTACCACCCCGAACCTGATGGAAGCTTCCTTAAAACTGGCGGTAGAACATCCGGAGCTGGCCGTTCTGACCTGCTCCTTAAACACCTCTCACCGCTATATCCGAAACTACTATGCCAGAATGTATGAGGCCAAGTTCATCTCCGGCGCCATTGCAGGCGCTCTGACGGACACGGACCACTTAGGCTATATCGCCACCTATCCCATTTACGGAATGACGGCAAATATCAATGCCTTTGCCCTGGGCGCCAAGATGACCAATCCCCGTGCCAAGATCCATCTGGCCTGGTCCTGCCTGCGTCCCGAGGAAACCGGTGTTTTGGAGGAGCGGGATGAGAATCTCCAGTCCACCGAAGACATTTACCGGAGTTTCCGGGAGCTGAATATCTCCCATATCTCGGAAAATGACATGATCACCCCCGCCTCTGTTTCCAAGGCCTACGGCCTCATGCGGATCGAGGACAACGGCGAATTAAAGCCTCTGTCCACCACCATCTGGGACTGGGGCAAGCTCTACGAGCGCATTATCCGCCTGATCATCAACGGAGCCTGGAAGAAGGATGCCTCCGAGGAACGGGCCGCCATCAACTACTGGTGGGGCATGTCCGCAGGAGTCATTGATCTGGTGCTGTCCCGTGAGGTGACACCGGATACCAGACGTCTTGTAAACCTGCTCCGTCATGCGATCTCCACCGGAGAATTCAACCCCTTCAGCGGGGAGTTGATCTCCTCCGACGGCCGGGTGATCTCTTCTTCGCAGGATTATGTCATGGCCCCCGAAGACATTGTCACCATGAACTGGTTAAATGAAAATGTCATCGGAACCATTCCGTCCATGGACCAGCTTTCCGAAGAAACCAGAAAGCTCATCGAGGTCATGGGCGTGATCGAGTCCTGAAACCGCAACCCGGAACCATATAAACCAATCATTTCTCTTGAATGATCCAAAGGACAACACTATGAAGATCTTAGCCTTAGCAGATGTGGAATCAAAATATCTCTGGGATTTTTATGATGAAACCAAGCTGGAGGGGATCGATCTGATCATCTCCTGCGGCGACTTAAAGCCCCAGTATCTCTCATTTCTGGCCACCTTTACCCACGCTCCCGTCCTTTACGTGCCGGGAAACCATGATTCCGTCTATACCACCTCTCCGCCGGAGGGCTGTGTCAACATTGACGGAAAAGTCTATGAGTTTAACGGTGTCAGGATCATGGGACTCGGAGGCTGTATGCAGTACCGTCCCGGGGAATACATGTACTCCGAATACGGCATGAGCAGAAGAATGATGAAGGCGAAGCTGATGGATTCCCTGAAAAAAGGCGGTGTGGATATCTTCGTGACCCACGCTCCCGCCTATCACGTCAACGACGGAGACGACCTGCCCCATCAGGGCTTCCAGTGTTTCCGCAAGTTTCTGGAGACCAAAAAGCCCCGCTATATGATCCACGGACACGTGCACCAGAACTACGGCGGACGCTTTAAGCGCATCTCCAGATTCGGCGAAACCACCATCATCAACGCCTACGAACGCTACACCTTTGAGTATGAAGAAGAATACTTAAAAGAAATGCCCCCGGCCACAGGACCGGAGGTGAAGGAAGCAGATCCTAAGAAAAAAGAGGATCCAAAGAAACTGTTCCGTTGAAATTCATGATCCGGACCATCAACGGAAATCGGTGATGGATCTTCCGTACTACAGCAACGAACTGATCAGGATCCCGGCTACCACCACCAGAGCACAGAAGATCTTGTAGGTCGTGTTCTTTTCCTTGAAGACGAATCGCCCGCCGAGGATGGTCACAAAAACGCCGGCCTGTTTGATCACCGTCATGACCGTCATGCGGCTGTCAGGCATCTTGTTGGCGATAAAGAGGGCCCGGTCCGCAATGACAAACATCACCGCCAGAACGGGGATCCAAAGATTCTTTAAAACACCTTTCAGGTCGATCTTCTCTCTTCGGATCAGCAGAAATGTCGCATAGAACAGGGTCAGAAACAGCATGTACCAGAACTGCAGCGCAGCAGCGGTCAGTCCCGTGCTCATCAGCATCTTGTCCATAAGACCGGAAACGGAATTGAGAAGACAGCAGGCTAAGGAGATCAGAATATAGACAAATGGGATCCGTTCATCGGATCCTTTTGTTTTTTCGGGGATCTTCCCCTTCGGGATCCACTTTAACATCAGAAGCCCGGCACAGACCAGGATCAGTCCCAGGATCTGAGGCAGATACAATATCTCATGGAGCACCACCACACCCAGCAGCGTGGAAAAGAGTACTCTGGCCAGATCCAGGATCCCGTAGACCCCCACAGGCATCTTTTTCACGGCCAGAAAGCCGCAGATCCAGGCCACAAAGATAATGAACGCCTTGAAGGCCATAGCTCCCATCATGGCAGGAGATATGTTCCCGGGATCGATCTCGGAAAGACCTTCCCGGCCTCCCAAAAGACTGATGAGTGCCGTCAAAAGGAAGGAAAAAAGGGTATAGAAAAAAAGCACCTCCAACATGGTGCTTTTCTCCATCGCTTTTTTCTTTGCGATCTCACGGGCACCCTTTAACAGCCCGTAGAGAAGAACCAGAAGCATCCAGAACATTCCTATGCTTCTCCTTGTATCATCGTTTTTATTTCATCCTGTGATCGGGAAAGAGCGTCGTTTATGCTCAGGGATCATATCAGGCACCAAAAAGATAATTCCGTTTTTGATCCGATCCCCTTTATTCCGGATAGTTGAATCTCGGATGATCGGTAAGCTCCTGAAGATACTTTTTCGCATAAAACTTTGCCATATTCAGGTTCTGCTCAAGATAGTTTCCGCACTCCGCTGCTGAAGCTCCGGGAATATCTCCTTCAAAATCAATGATGAACCGGAGCATGTCAAGAACAAGGTCGGAAACATCCGCGGATTCCAGGTCTCCGAACATCACCAGATAAAATCCGGTTCTGCAGCCCATGGGACCGAAATAGATCACTTCCTCCTTCCGGCTGCTGTTTCGAAGAAAAGTTGCTCCGAGATGTTCAATGGTGTGAAGTGCCGGCTGATCCATCACCGGCTCCCGGTTGGGGGCAGTGATCCGAAGATCAAATGTGGTCACAACCACACCGTTTTTTTCATCCCTGCGGGATACATAGATCCCGGGATACAGATTCAAATGGTCAACACAAAAGCTTGCGATACGATCCATGAGTATTGGTTCCTTTCCAAAACATCTGCCCCGTACCATGATCGGCACAGGGCAGTATGGATTATACAATCTACGGATAAAAGTTACAAGTGTTTTTTCACCAAAAAACTTTCAGAACCGTTCCTCATCGGAATAATAAGGCACCTTCAGATAGCTCCCGGCATAGATCTTATCGGACCCCAGATGATTCACGGTGCGGATCTTTTTGATCAGTTCCTTCACGGAAGGACCGTAGGCCGGATTGTAATACTCCCTTGCAATGGAGGTAAGGGTATCTCCTTCCTCAACGTAAACGGAAGTATAATACTCGTAGACCTTCTTCTGCGAAACCTCTGCCGTAGCCTTTCTGCTCCCCAGCAGAAGGATCAGAACCACCAGAAGCACAGATACGAGCAGGATCAACACCACTCTCCAACTTTTCTTCATTACTTCAACAGGCATCTTCATACTCTTCCTCCC
>JAGACB010000243.1 GCA_017614345.1 Lachnospiraceae bacterium | reverse complement strand
CAGGGCGTCGTAAACTTGCTGGCCGGAGCAGCCTTTTGCGAAGAGGAAGACGAGTACCTTTCACATGACAGTTGCAAGTTCCATACCCGTATGGGGTATACACAGGTGGCTCATATGAAGGCCGTCGGCAAGAAGTTTGACAGATGGTATGACCTTTTGTGGTACCAGAAGAGAATAGTACCAGGGGAATGAATACGAATATAACCTCTATCTGAAAAGATAGGGTTTACCGGAGGAAACTATGATGAAATACAGACTGCCGGAAATCGGTGATAAAGACATCCTACAGAAATATGTTAAGGAGCACCACGACAACGGGGAAGCCGGCGTCAGCGCGAGCGTGGGACTGGCAGCCACCGAGTATTCTGAATGGGTAGAAAAGATCCGAAGAAATGCTGCCGGTGGCGATGAGCAGTGGGGCAGATCCTTGTTGTATCTTTGCTTTGATGAGGATAGGCTGGTAGGCCTTCTGAGTATACGATACGAGTTGCCGGAGGATCTTTCTTTGAAACTGGGCGATATCGGGTATGGTGTAAGACCCTCGGAGAGAGGCAAAGGCTATGCGACGGAAATGCTCAGATATGCATTGGCCGTCTGTAAAGAAAAGGGAAGGCAGGAAGTTATACTCGGCTGTTATAAAGATAACCCGGCCTCCGCAGCGACCATAAAGAAGAATGGCGGAGTGTTGATAAATGAGAGCAATGGCTACAACGAAGGCAGGATCAGCCAGTATTATCGGATAATGCTGGATAGCTGATCTGAGGAGAACAAGTAAAAGAGAGTTACAGGTTGTATTAAGGCAACTTAAGGAATACCATAAGTAGAAAGAAGATTTTTGAGCCTTGTGCAGTCATTTAAGCATCTTATTCTGCTTCAGCAGGAAGTTCAGACTGCACAAATCAAGGTTTTTGAGCTTTGTGCAGTCATTTAAGCATCTTATTCTGCTTCAGCAGGAAGTTCAGACTGCACAAATCAAGATTTTTGAGCTTTGTGCAGTCATTTAAGCATCTTTTTCTGCTTCAGCAGGAAGTTCAGACTGCACAAATCAAGGTTTTTGAGCCTTGTGCAGTCATTTAAGCATCTTATTCTGCTTCAGCTGGTGATTCTAACTGCACAAATCAAGATTTTTGAGCTTTGTGCAGTCATCATCAGATTCTCATATTATATTTAGAAAGAAATACTCCGGCTGAGAAGGGAATTGCTCCCCTCTCCAATACGATACACCATTTTTGGTGCATCGTCCAACTTATACTTTAAGAGATTCAGGGAGTAGAAATACTGTGTCCTTGCATCTTCTTCTCTCAAAGCATTCCCGATCTCCGGAGATCTCCGGATGGTTGGTTCCCGGAGCTTCTCTGGTGGTAATGAAGATGGCTGTGGTTCCGTTGTCACACGTCATTCTGTGCTTTGCGCTCCATGATGGACGGTCGCCTACACAAAAAAAGGTCTGCTGCAGGACTTCCTGCAACAGACCTTCGTGTTTTTTGTGGTGTTAAATTACTTAAGAGTAACCTTAGCGCCAGCTTCCTCAAGCTTCTTCTTAAGCTCTTCAGCCTCGTCCTTGGAAACAGCTTCCTTAACTACCTTGGGAGCGCCCTCAACGAGGTCCTTAGCTTCCTTCAGACCAAGGCCGGTGATTTCACGAACAACCTTGATAACGTTAACCTTCTTCTCACCAAACTCGGTAAGCTCAACGTCGAACTCAGTCTTCTCCTCAGCTGCTGCTGCAGGACCAGCTGCTGCTGCAACTACAACGCCTGCTGCTGCAGATACGCCGAATTCCTCTTCACAAGCCTTTACTAAATCGTTCAGCTCTAATACGGACAGCTCTTTGATCGCTGCGATAAACTCTTCTGTTGTTAACTTTGCCATGAGATTAACCTCCATTTTTTAATTTTAATTATTTGTTTTGTTAATTAGATTGCCTGTCGGATCAATGTGTCACGATCAAGCTGCGCTCTCGGAATCCTTCTCTGCGATCTGCTTAAGCACACGCGCAAAGTTGGTAACGGGAGACTGAAGACTTCCGAGAAGTCTGGAAAGCAGAACATCTCTGGAAGGGATTTCTGCGATTGCCTGCATAGCCTTGGCATCATAGTAGGTGCCTTCTACCATACCGCCCTTGATCTCAAGAGCGTCAGCAGTCTTAGCGAATTCAGCAAGTACTCTTGCAGCTGCAGTAGCATCATCCTTGCATACAGCGAATGCGCTGGGTCCTTCAAGGATTCCCGCCAGATCTGCGTTTACGGTTCCGTCGATCGCACGCTTAACAAGTGTGTTCTTGAATACCTTGTAAGAAACACCTGCTTCTCTGAGCTTGCTACGAAGAACAGTATCCTGAGCAACTGTCAGACCACGGGCATCTACCACAACGATAGTAGCGGCGCCGTCAAACAGAGCGGAGATCTCTTCTACAACCGGAGCTTTCAATTCAACCTTTGCCATTTTTTAACCTCCTTATCAGAATGATCTGCCGAAAGATATTCGAAACCGGCCTTTCGGCTGTTTCCGAAAGATCTTCTGAAAGCATATGGCTTTCATTCGAATTAAGGATCAAAAAAATCCTTCTCATCGCAAAATGAGAAGGAACATGAGTCATCGTTAACTTCAATGTTTTAATCCTCCTCGGCGGGCGTCCGTATCCGGAACTTACGCTTTCGCACCAGCTGTCTTCGGCGATATACGCATGAAAATATAACACAGAGGATTTTACATGTCAAGCAGTTTTTTGGAAAATATTTCTGCAGGCCTTATCCTTGATTGCTCGTAGCATTTTCCAAACTGCTATGTTATAATAAACTTTAAGCGATTTCGTGTCAAGATAATTAAGTAATGTATCTGCTTGTTATGCTCTTGTGTGCGGAATCAGTTAAGGGGAAAAATAATAACGAAGAACGAATACCGGATCCCGGATGCATCACGCGCCGGATACGAGGAAAAAACAGATATTCTTTGGAGAAAAAATCAGATGGAGAAAAAACATTTTCCCGTGTGGCTTGGGACCCTGCTGTTTCTGGCGGGCTTTCTGCTTTCGGGAGTGATCATAGCCGGGCTCATTATCCTTGAGACCGGAAAGGTGGAGAAGATCACCATCAATCCGAGTATCACGGAGCCTGTGGAGTTTCAGATCACGGGAACGGAGATCCAGAACGGACGCCTTTATATTCACGGGTGGCGGTACCTGACGGACAATGACGACCGTGCCTTTGATACCTGCGTGGTTTTGTATGACGGAAAGGATTACTACCGGATCCCGACCAATCCGGCAGACGGAGATATTTCCTTTATTTCCGGGGATCCGAATTCCAAGGGCGCTTTTCTGGCGGTGGCGGACTGTAAGAAGCTTCCGGCTGCGTCCTGCAGGATCTATCTCATCATCGAACCTTATGAATACAGTACCAGGAAGCACCCCTACGATACCTACAGCGTGGTGGATACCGGAACGGAGGTGACTCCGAGATGAGTGCAGAAGTAAAAAATTCTGCTGAAACCGAGCAGATGCAGGGAAATGTGACTGCATCGGAACGGAAACAGACAACCGGTCAGGATAAATCAGGTTCGGAGAAAAGTTCAAAGACCAAGAAAGTATCTCTCCCGAAGGATTATGATATTAACAAGGCCCTTTGGATCACCACCATCAGTTATCTCCTGTGTCAGCTGATCTTTCATGGTATGGCCCGGATCGATAACGGTGATGATATCGCCTTTTTTGCAACCTCCTGGACGGACTTTTCGCTTCCGGATTACTGGGAGTATTCCTGGTACAAGTGGGGAGCCAGACTGATCGTCAATACGCTGACGTCCCTGTTCTGCTATCTGCCTCACTGGATCTGGAGGATCACGGATATCGGGTTATTAATGCTGCTTCATGTGAGCCTGACCCGGATCTTAAAATGGGAGAAGAAGCCCGGAGCTCAGTCCCTTCTGTTTATGGGAATGCTGTCGGTGCCTTTCTGGCAGTGGAAGTCGGCGGGCTGGATCGCAACCACCACCAACTATTTCTGGACCACGGCCCTGGCGGTGTATGTGTGCTGGATGCTGGTGGCGCAGCTCAGAAAAGAAAAGGTGGCATGGTTCCACTATGTTTTCTTCCTGCCGGCCTTTCTGATTGCAACGGATGCGGAGCTGATCCTGGCCATGATGATCGCAGCAGTGGCCACGGTGATGATCCTTTCCCTGAAGCGGGATAAAAGGATCACGGCGTTTCAGGTCATTTTCCTGATCCTGTCCGTGCTGAAGCTGATCATGATCCTGGAGTGTCCCGGAACCGGATTCCGGGGATATACCGGAGAAGCGGTGTTCTTCCCGGGATTCGAGGCCATAGGCCTTTTCGGAAAGATCTATATCGGCTTTACCAATACCTGGGATTCACTGATGGTGCCCCATCTGATCTGGATCCCCCTCATGTTCTGCGTGATGCTGATCGTAGCCGTGTTCAAGTCTCAGAAGGATCCGGTGATCCGGATCGTATCGGTGATGCCGGGAGCATTTTTCCTCTTGACCATCCTGATGGATACGGCGGCACATCTGCGGCTGATGAGCTCCTTCATCCCGCACACGGCCTATATCCAGGCGTCCAACATGTATGCGCCTGTGGCTTATCGGAGATTCTTCATATATATGTTCCTCTCCGGCTGCCTGTTTGCCGCCACCTTCTATTCCTCCAAGGACTGGAAGGAGGGGCTGAAGCGGACGCTGATCCTGTTCTTCGCCTGCACCACGGGAGTTGCAACGGGACTGTCCTCATCCGTCTATATCTCTTATTACCGGCCCGTCATTTATCTGATGTTCGTGATGCTGGCACTGTTTGCCATGATGGGAGAGGAGCACAGAGGAAAATGGCGTCTTCCCCTTTTGGTGATCTTATATGGAGGTGCGATCCTTCATAATATATATTGTTATTTCTTCGCGTATTATACGTGAGTAAAAAACAGGAGGTGTATGTATATGAAAGTGGTTCTTGCAGGTGCATACGGAAATCTGGGTGCGGACGTGTTCCGGGCTCTGGTGAAGGAAGGTCACGAGGTGATCGCCCTTGATATGATGCAGCGTGACATAGGGGTGACGGAGAATTTCCGTTTCATCAAGGTGGATGTCACGGATCCGAAGACTTTGGAGGGCGTGTGTGACGGCGCAGATGCGGTGATCACAACGGTAGGTCTTACCAAGGGCTCTGCCACGGTCACCAACTATCAGATCGATTATCAGGGGAATCTGAACCTTCTGAATGAAGCATTGAAAGCAAAGATCAAAAACTTTGTCTATATCTCCGTGATCAAAGCGGACAAGGCTCCGAAGGTGCCCATGCTCCACGCTAAGTATCTGTTTGAGGAGGAACTGAAGAAGAGCGGTATCACCTATGTGATCCATCGTCCCACCGGATACTTCTATGATATTGTAAAGGTCTTCCGTCCCATGGTGGAGGAAGGCAAGGTTACACTCCTCGGCAAAAAGCCGGTTCACGCCAATGTCATTTCCACGGAGGACTTTGCGGAGTTTATCGTAAAGCACATGCTGGATGAGAACAAGATGTACAACGTGGGCGGAAAGGAAACCTATTCCTACGAAGAGATCGCCAATATGTGCTTTGCCGCAGCAGGCAAGGAGCCGGTGATCAAGCGTGCCCCGGTATTTCTCTTTGACGTACTGGCATTTGTCAACAAGCTGAAGAAGAACGGCAAGGAAGCCATCATCCGCTTCTCCAAGTGGACTCTGACCGAAGAAATGGTGGGAGATACGGTTTACGGGGAAATGAGTTTCGCAGAATATATCAAAGAGAGCTTTAAAAAGTAAAGAACGCACTATATAACAGAAGCTTACAATGATCTGTGAAGCATCAGGACCTGAGAAGCATCAGGATCTGAATGAGGCTTACAGAAAACGGGAGCGGTTTATGATCAAGACCATTAAACATGAGGTGGAGGAGATCCTCTCCGGTGGTGAAGGGATCCGAAAGCTTCCGGAGGATCGGTATTCCGAGATGAAGTATCCGAAGATTCTTTCGGTGATGCATTTTCATGTGGATCAGTATGAAATTGCAGGGTTCGGACATCTCATGATCATGCATACCACCACCAAAATGGGCATGGAGCTCATCACCATGTCCTTTATGCCCTCGGAAGCCGTGAGTCTTCCGTATCTTCTGGTGGATGCCATGAGCATGAAGAAGAAACGGTGCGTGTTTGTCGAATACTACGGCTGCGGAAAGGCTGACTTTGAAGATGAGGCTTTAAAAGAGGTATACAAAAGATACTGCAAGCTTCCGGATTATGAAGAGAAGGAGCAGTGGTATATCAGAGAGCGTCAGCCCTATTCCCTGATCAAAGCAGGGGAAGAGGCGGAGCTGATCCAAATGACCTCGGATTCCGTGAAAGCCTATCTCGGAGCTGCCCGGGGCGCCCGGACGGATCCGGAATATCCGAAGCTTCTGGAGGCATTCCGGCAGCGGATGATCCATGAGGGGAATCCTTCCGACAAGGTCCTCAAAATGTTATTAAAAGAAGACGGCGCTGAGACATTCATGAAAAAGGTCATCATGCCGCTTTAAAGAAATTAAGGTGAAATAATGATCTACTACTTTACAGGAACAGGAAACAGCAGATTTGCGGCGGAAAGGATCGCTGCAGCCATGAACGAAGAGGCCTGCAATATCTCACAATATATAAAAAAAGGGGAGGCCCCCAAGTTTACGGAAGACGGAGTGTACGTCTTTGTGGCCCCCTGCTATGTCTCGGCTCCTGCAAGTGCCATGCTGGACTTTATTGACAAGGCAACCTTCCCGAAGGGAGTCCGGGCGTACTTTGTGATCACCTGTGCGGCTTCCATGGGAGCAACTCCGGGTTACGCTAAGAAGCTCTCGGAGAAAAAGGGCTTTGAATACATGGGCTCTGCACAGATCGTCATGCCTCAGAATTACATCGCCTTCTTTAAGATGCCGGAAGCAGAGGTGAACCGGAGCATTGTGGAAGCAGCGATCCCGGAGATCGATTCCCTTGCGGAGAAGATCCGGAACGGAGAGAATCTGAACGAGAAGAAGGTAAGCGGTGCGGAACGTGTCTTCACTTCTTCCATTGTAAATCTCTATGACGGACTTTTCATGAAGACCAAAAAGTTTCATGTAACGGAGGGCTGCATCTCCTGCGGAAAGTGCGAGAAGGTCTGCCCCCTCGGAAACATTTCCATGCAGGACGGCAAGCCTGTCTGGGGCAAAGAGTGCACCCATTGCATGGCGTGCATCAACCTCTGCCCGAAGCAGGCCGTGGAATACGGAAAGGGCACTGTGGGTAAGCGGCGTTATCCCGGACCTGAGGCAAGCCTCAAGTGACAGAAGAAGCAATACGTACTTTTGCTCCGAAAGATTAATATGTTACAAATCGTTTCAGCAGGGCGCTTCAGCCCTGCTGAAATTTTTTATATTTATGAATTAGGGCGTCAAAGTGTTACAAATTTGTTAATAATCGTTGTGCAGGATTACTAAAACGATAACGAAAGAATGGTATGTTTTTGTAAATTTCGCAATCTTTGCTAAGTGGAGAGCAATATTTGAGAGGTAATATGTTAAGAAAGTGTTACAATGATTACTGTAAGAATTAGATGATCTAAGTGAGAAGAGATCAAAGACGAAACGGTCGGTTTCGCAGTTATGTGGTTTTCGTTTTTGGATGTTTGGATGTATTTTGTGTGATGATGATATCAGATCCTCTGAACTTCGGCGCATAAGCGCTGAACATACGGCCTTGTGATGGGGAAGCAGGGTACGATTAAAGAAAGGGGGTTGCATATCATGCAACGCAAACGTATCAAATTGGTTGTGGCGCTTGTTCTGTCCCTGATCCTGGCGATTGTGGCGATCCCGGTGATCAGAGCCGACGCAGCAACGACGCTGTACAACAACCAGACCGTCACTCAGGATGGTTATGAGTACACTTTGTGGAAGGATTACGGCGATACCAGCATGACAGTGGGAAGCAACGGTGCTTTCAACTGCTCATGGGGAAATATCGGTAACGCACTGTTCCGGGCAGGAAGATCATTTGACTGCTCCAGAACCCATTCCCAGATCGGTAACATTTCCATTAACTATGGGTGCAACTATCAGCCGAACGGCAATTCTTACCTCTGTGTTTACGGATGGTCCAGAAATCCTCTCGTAGAGTACTACATCGTAGAGAGCTGGGGCTCCTGGAGACCGCCGGGGGCAAATTCCAAGGGTACCATCTATGTTGACGGTGGTGCTTATGATGTCTACGAAACTACCCGTTACAATCAGCCTTCTATCGACGGCAATACTACTTTCAAGCAGTATTGGAGCGTACGTCAGAACAAGCGTACAAGCGGAACCATTTCCGTATCCGAGCACTTTAACAAGTGGGCTCAGATGGGAATGAACCTTGGCGGCCTGTATGAAGTAGCGCTGAACGTTGAAGGTTATCAGAGCGGCGGTTACGCAGAAGTTTACCAGAATCAGCTGGTGATCGGCGGAAGTGGTTATTCCAATAATAACAATAACAACAATAACGGTTGGAACAACAATAACAATAATAATAACAATTG
>JAGACB010000242.1 GCA_017614345.1 Lachnospiraceae bacterium | reverse complement strand
AGAAGGTCCGGATAGGAGTTGTTGTTCTCCGGGATGTTCATGGTTCCGTCGGCGTAAACCTCCTCGTAGCCAAGGTACTTGGCCATTTCATACTGATTCTGCATGACCCAAAGGGAAATGCCGCCGTTCACCACGTATTTTCCATGATCGCCGGCATCGTACCAGCCGCCGGTCACGTCCTGAGAGCCGGAGGAGCCGCTGTAGCCCCAAGTCTGCTCGATCTCTGCATTATCCGGCTCATGTCCAGAGGCTCTGGAAAGGGCCTGGGCATCACCTGAGGTGATGTAGCCGGACTCGATCTTAATGCCGCTGCGGTTCTGATAAAAATAGTTCAGTGAATCATACAAGAGCGCCGAATAGGTCTTATTGTCCCCGATGGTAAACTCCCGGGAAGATGACCCGTTTTCCGCCTTGATGTAGTAGGTTCCTTCTTTGTCCAGCTTGGTGAAGTCCAGCACGTGAACCTCATCGCCGGAATCCCCGTCGTAGCCGAAGACCTCGGACTTGCCGTCAAAGGCTTCCTTGCCGGTGGCCATATCCACAACGGAAAACTTGATGGGACTCTTGGAATCCGATAAAAGCGTAGCCTGCTTCTTTAAGCCGGGGAAATATCCCACCTGATTGGTCAGGACTCCCGCCCGCTCGTAGGGAGGCTCGTGCACATAGTCATTTTCATTGGAGGACAGGTCAATGAGGGACATGTTGTCAAAAGTGATGACCGTTCCCGCAGGGAAGCATCCGCCGGAGGTGTACTGGCCGTCGCCGCCCAAATGAAAGGCCCACTCAGCCACGTCCATGCCCTGAGCCGCGGTAAATGTCAGGTTCACCCTCTTGGTCTCGCCCGCAGAGATGGGGATCGGATCCCAGTGAGAATCCAGATCGTAGCCGTTACTCATGTTGTGCCAGATCTCGACATTTCCCTCCAGATTACCGATCTTGGTATAATACTTACCGCTGTTGGATGCGGTGATCTCATAATTCACCTGATACTGGTGTCCGGCAACGATCTTCAGGCCTCTGTGCCGGAACTGGCAGTCCCAGCGGTCCTGACCGCCGTTGGACGCACCACCCGGGTTGTTGATGGTGATCTTGTACTTTCCGTCCACGATCTCGAAATCCATATCCGCCGGAATGGACTCCACGATGTGCCAGGGCAGACCCACCCCGTCATCAAAGTCCGTAGCACCCAGCTGCTCACCGGCCAGGGCCGTATCCACGCTTCCCAGCACCGCTGCACCTAACATTACGGCTGAGAGCGAAACGGTACACACACCTCGAAACAGTTTTCTCATACTGATGCGTCTGCGCTTCTCTTCCCCATCTCGTCTTATCAAAGACTTTCTCATTTCAAAGCTTCCTCCGATATCTCTTGTTTCTTTCCACACAATTTCACACAATGCCTGAGATTTCGCACTGACATTTTATTATATCATACTTTCAGCTTTTTGGGGGAAGGACTTTTATTCCTCCTCCGCAGGTCCTTCATAGATCATCTCAAAGGGCTTATAATCTGTATTCTTGCTCTTGTACCATCCGGGATCGATATCGATCGGCTCTTTCGTATGATCGGAAAACAGAACCCCATCTTCATCGGCATAGTAGTTGAAAATCACCTTCGAGCAGTCAAAACGGATAAAGCAGCGATAAAACGTGATGCTTCCGTCCTCATTTTCCATGACCATGTAAATATTTTCATTATCTGCAGGCGGCAGCTTCACCTCAGTGATGGCCCGATTCATAACGATCGTAAACTCAACCTCGTCAAAGATCACCTTTGTTCCGGGCTCGATCCCGTACTCATCAAGATGGTCCTTCGGATCACCGTCACCTGGAACATAGCCCCTGAATATTTTGCTCTCCGGCGGAATGATCCGGAAAAACAGCTCCTCTTCACCCTGAGTTCCGCCAAGACCGCTTATAGTCATTTCTTTTTTCGGAGATAACACGGGAACGATCTCCATATCCTCCGGATAGTCGTACAGATAATACTCTTCAGCGCAGATCTTCTGATTCTCCGGGGAAATGCTTAACAGGAAATCCTCCACATGTTTCTTTTCAGGCTTCGGTTTCCCCTCATAGATCATCTCAAAGGGCTCAAATTTATCAAAGGCTTTATATAACTTCCGGTTCACATATGCCAGAGAACCGTCTTCCTCATTGTTCACAACTAAACTACCTTCATTATCAACATGAAAACGTTCAGTATCCTCATCGCATTCAAATGTCAGATAGTATCTGTAAAATGTTATGCTTCCGTCTTCATTTTCCATAACAAGAAAATGATTCGGCATTCTTCCGTACATCGCCTCATCACCAATGTGGGGATACCCGGCACAAACATGTTTGATATCCGGACTTATCAGGACATGAAATTCAATCTCATCAAAGATCACCTTTGTCCCCGGCTCGATCCCGTAATCGTCCAAATGGTCTTTCGGATCATCAATATAAAAATCAACGGGATCAAATCCCGGATACCGCATATCCTCGGGTAAAACAATCTGAAAGCTCTCGTAATCCAACCCTGCAGAATAAGAGTTACAATATCCGATCGATGTGATCTTCGTCTGATCATTGTTTACCATCCCGGGCCGGATCATTGTATGATCCGGGTCACCATCCCAATACCACTTAAGCGCAGCACCCTCAGACAGATCAATGCCATCCCGGTCTTTCAGCTTCACCGAATAATCATCACACTGAATGGTCGGTCCCGAATAATCAGGATAATAAAATGTTGGGGAGAAATGAATATTTGGATGAGATGCAGTCAGAGTTGCCTTTAAGCCCAGTAAAATGAGAATACATACCGGAGCAGGCAAGGCAAAAACTGCACCTGCAGCGCCAAGCCACCATCCTCTTCTTTTCATAACCAAAGAGACAGGTATCCCGATCAGGCAAATAACCAGAGCCACGGTCGACGCGATCAGACACGGAACAAGCGGTCCGAGAACAAGAGATAATATTCCCCACGCGACACCGTCCAGTTCAATACTGTATTTTATGAGCATCACGATCAGCACACCACAACTGATGATCGGAGTCAAAAATCCGATGAGACACAAAATGCTGAGCTTCTTTTTCGGTACAGAGCCTGTCTGCTCCGGGCTCACCGGTAAATCCGAAGATGGTGTTTGTTCCACATTCACTTCATCCGATTTCACGGATCCGTTTTCTTCAGTACTCATACGCACCACCTTATATCATACTTTCAGCTTTTTGGGGGAAGGACTTTTACTCCTCCTCCGCAGTCCCCGTTTCCTGCTCCGAAGCCCCCGTTTCAGACTCCGCAGCCCCTGTTTCCGGCTCCGAAGGCCCTTCATAGATCATCTCAAAGGGTTCAAAATCATCCAGGGCTTTGTATAAACAGCGGT
>JAGACB010000033.1 GCA_017614345.1 Lachnospiraceae bacterium | reverse complement strand
TCGTCGTTTGAGGTAAACATCAGCAGCCGGTCGTAGAAGGTTCGTTTTCCGGCTTCGGTCCGGGTATTCAGACGGATCAGCACCATTTCCTCATTGGTAAAGCCGAACATGGGGGACAGCATCACATCCGCCAGAGGGATATCCTGACGGGGATTGTCAATGATCCGGAGGGTATCCAGAAGAAGGGAGATCTCAAAGCTCTCCAGAAAGGTCTTGTCGGATTCGCTGACACAGGGGATGCCGTACTGCAGCAGGATCCTGGAAAATATCTCTCCACGGCTCGCCACAGAACGCATCAGGATCAGGATGTCACTGTAACGTACCGCCCGTCTCTGATCCTTTTCCCCGCTGATGCGGTAAGGACTTTTCGGATCCGTGAGCTCCAGGATCTTTTCCGCGATCATCCGGGCCTCCAGCTCACTTTTTTCCTGCTCCTGAAAGGGATCCTCAAAGGAAGGATCCTCAGCCTCCGGATCATCCGAAGCTGCCTTCTTTCCGGCAGCATCCGAAGTATCCATCAGCATCAGTTGGGTCCTGGGGACCTCGCTCTCCGCATAATCAGACAAAGGAAGTCCCGGCTTTAACTCGATCTCCGGGGTATAATCCACGCCGCCCACTTCATTTCTCATGAGGCGGTAGAACACATAATTAATGGCCGACAGAACATCGGGATGACTCCGGAAATTGGCCCGGAGTTCGATCTTCTGATGGTCGGATTCCTCCACGTCAAAGTCATGATATTTTCCCAGGAAAATGCCCGGATCCGCATTCCGGAAACGGTAGATGCTCTGCTTTACGTCCCCCACCATGAACAGGTTGGGCTTACCGATGCTCTCGCCGGAAACGGCAGATAAAAGCAGTTCCTGGATCATGTTGCTGTCCTGGTATTCATCGATCATGATCTCTTCATACATGGAGCGGTAGCTTTCCGCCACAGGCGAAGGGACCGCACCATACTCCGACTCCGGATCCGGCCGGGTCAGGATCTCCAGGGCAAAATGGGCAATGTCAGAGAAACCGTACAGATTCTTCCGGTCCTTGACGCTCCGGACCCGTTCGCGATACTCCAGGGCCAGAGCCGCCAGCTGACTGCGAAGGGGAGTCTGCCGTTCATACTCTTCGATCAGATAGTTCATGTCAAAGAGATCATTTGCCCGGGTCTTTTCCATCTTCACGGTCCTGTAGAAGGCTTCCTTCAGTTTATCCCGGCGGGAAGTGACCGTTTCCTTCTCGGGATTGGTCTTATCCTCATCACTGACCTTTCCCTTGCCCCGGAAGGCCGCAAATTCATAGGAACTCATGGAACGGATCAGAAGATTGATCCTCTCGGCAAATTCTTCATCGGAACCTGCATCAGATTCATGCTCTGCTTCAGCATCAGATTCACGCTCTGCTTCAGCATCAGATCCGGACTCCGATCCTGAACATGCTCCGTTCAAGCGAAGTGCCAACTCCTCACGGATCTTGCGGCACCGCTCGGCAAAACGCTCTATGGGTTCAATATCCTGCTTTAAGACGTTGCAGAAGCCCTCAGACAGTCCCACGGACTCTGCATATGCGGTGAGGGACCGAAGGTCCTCCGCCAGGTCCGGAAGAGAGCCCGTCACCTGCTCTAAATAAACCGGGATCACAGATCCAAGAAGGTTTTCCAAAGCCGGCCCCGGTTCTGCGATCCTGCGGAGCCATTCCTCGGGACGGGGGGTATTGTCCGCAGTGTCACTCAGTTTTTTGATCATCTCCGGGAGCACCGACTGATCCTTGGCGGAATGATAGCAAAGCACCAGCTCCGTAAACACCGGATCCGCCGTTTCGTATTTTTCCCGCATGAGCTCCGTCAGGACATCCGCCTCCAGCAGCCGGATCTCATTTTCATCCGCCAGCCGAAAGCCCGGATCCAGATTCGGAATGCTCTGATAATGCTCGGAAACCACCTTCTTACAGAAGCTGTCAATGGTAGTGATATCCGCACAGGAGATCAGCACCATCTGATCCTTTAATCTTAAGTTTCCGGGATCCTCCTGCAGCATTTTCTGCACACCTTCCCGAAGGCGGTCTCTCATCTGAGCCGCCGCCGCTCTGGTAAATGTCACCACCAGGATCCTGTCCACACTGACAGGGTGCACCGGATCCAGCATCATCCGGATGATCCGCTCGATGAGGACCGCCGTCTTTCCGCTGCCTGCTGCAGCAGAGACCAGGATGCTTCTGTTATGAAGGTTAATGGCATTCTCCTGCTCCGGAGTCCATTTCTTTTCCATGCTCTTTTATCCCTTCTTCAATCTTCTTCCCTGAAAACCTTCCAGATCAGGGGTGAATTTGCATACACTCTTCATGGGGCAGTATTTACAGGAGCCGTTCGGATCAAAGGAGGTGGGCAGATAGGGATTCACTTCGATCTCTCCGTGACGGATGGAACGGACCAGATCCGAGACAATGGTCCCGGCCTTCTCTTCCATTTCCCTCATCTGATCAGCCTCCACCAGTACGTGCTTTTCGGGATCCGTAACTGCCGGATAGGCAAGCCCGGTCACGATACTGCTGTTCTTTCCCTGAACCGTCTCCAGGCGGCCTAAGTATTCATTGTCCCGGATCAGACAGCCGTTCATTTTCAGCTTCTTATAGGCCTTTTCCGAGACGTCCTTCTCCCAGTTTTCCTTCAGTTCCTTGTATTTATGGTCGAAATCGACCTGAATGTCCTGAAGATTAAAATAGTACATTCCGCCTTCCGTCACATCCGAGCCCTTCTGCTTCAGATATTCCTTGGCGGCCATCAGGTAGATCATGAGCTGAAGCTGAGTTCCGGCAAGAAATCTCTCATAACGGAACTTCGTCTCTCCGGTCTTGTAATCCACCACATGATAATAGGTCCCGTTCTCTGCCACGGCGGCATCCAGACGGTCGATCTTTCCGTGGAGCTTCACCGCAGTTCCGTCCTCAGAGCGGATGGTAAGAGGCGGAACCGTTCCTTCCTCCTCACCGAAACCGCTTCCGAAGGTAATCTCGGATCCCACCTGCTCAAAGCTGCCGAGGGTCATATGATAGGCCACTGCTTCCATGCAAAGGTCGATCATGTCCCTGCTCTTCTCCAGCATGGAGCGCATCTCTGCCGAATCCTCTTCCACACCATTGTAGGATGAAAGGAACTCCGGATCCTCAAGACACTTATCCAGGAGCCTCCGGCGCACATCTGCCCGGCTCTTCCGCTCCGGATCGGAACCCACATCCGCCAGAGCCCGCCAGGAAAGGCCCTCCTCCTGCATGATCCTGAACACCTGATCCAGGATATCATGGCACAGGTTTCCGAAATCCACCGACTCAAAACGGAACAGATCCCGTTCATTTAAGCCCAGGCTGTACTTCAGGAAGTAAGAATACTGACATTTGGCAAATGTTTCCAACCGGGAGACGGAAAGCTCCTTCTCCTCCGGGAACAGTTTGGATGCCGTCTCCGGCCGTAGATGATCCGGACGGTAGCCGAAGGAAACGCCCTGCTCCAACAGCTTTAAAAACCGCTCATAGGCGGGCATGGTCCTGAAGCTGTCATACAGCGCCAGAAACCAGGCTTGTGTATCTTTTAACCGAGCCTGAACCAGCAGACTTCTGTCCGCTTCCGGTGCTCCTATGGAGCCGGCATCCGCAGTCTCCGTAACGGCACGGGCATTTTTCTTTTCAAAGGTTTCCGACAGGCGGATGAGCCTGCTCATATAAGGAGAAGGCTTTCCCTCCTCTCCCCGGTCACTTGAAATATTACAGGAAATACTGAGACGCTCCGTAGGCTTGGAAAACAGCAGATAGCAGTAATACTCCTGTTGTCTGATCTTCTCCTCCGCAGTGGGAGCCATTTCCAGTTCTCCCTTCAAAACACTCCGCTCCGAACGGCTCAGAACCCCTGATTCCGCTCCTGCCGAAGGGATCAGACTCTCGTTCATCCCCAGCACATAAAGACGGCGCACGTTGCCGTATCTGGTACGAGTCAGGTCTCCCACCACCAGACGGTCCAGAGAAGGAGGCACCAGACCGATCTTCTGCTCTGCCAGTCCTTCCCGCAGAATATCCGCAAAGCATTCCGGGGTAAGAACCTCATCCCCCATCAGCTTTTCATACAGGGAAAATACATTTACGACCTTCCGGAAGACCTGGTCGTATTCCCGCTCCAGGTCCGTCATCCCGGCATTGTTCAGAAATGCCTTCCGTTCCTCTAACTTCTCCGGAACCTTGGACGAAAGCAGAAATTCATAGAGGGCGGTAAGCCGGTCCCGGACCGTGGCGCCCTTCGCACCCGCAGCCTTTTTCAGAGGCTTCATCTGCCCGTAGAAACGCTCCCTCAGGCTGTTGATCCTATCCATCTCTTCGGGCGTCCTTTTGGACTTTTTGGAACGGATCTCCCAGGGATTTCCCCACGACTTAAAGCCCCGCTTTCCGGTGGCCAGAACATAGTTCTCCAGCTCATCGGCCTCCTCGGGGCTTAAAACGGTAAAACCGCACCTGATACAGGCAAATACACTTGCATAGCTGAAATCCTCCTCGATCACCGCCAGAGCCGCCTCGATATAGGCGATCAGGGGATTGGAGGAAAGATTTCTCTTTCGGTCAATAAAAAAGGGGATCTGATATTCCGGAAAGATCTCCTCCACCACAGGTCCGTAGGAATCCGGATCCGTTAATGTTACGGCAATGTCCTGGTACCTGAGGCCGTCCTTTACCACGTCCGAACGGATGGCTCTTGCCGCTGCCCGGACCTCGGTACGGATATCCGCGTAGCTGGTAAGGGAAAGAGCCTCTTGAAGCAACCGCTCCTTCTCTTCGGGATCCTCCTCGGAAAGGCTTCCGCCGTCTGTTCCGAACCGGGCCGCTGCGAATGTCAGGGCCGGATGATAGATGCTCCGTCCCTCGGGAAGAACAGTCTCTTCCGCGATCACACATTCCGCATCCGCCAGCTCCGAGAGCTTCCGGTAGGTCACAGCACTTAAGGAAAATAACCCCTTCTCCGCATCTCTTCCGGTAAGATCCTTTTTGGAAGTGGCCGTCAGTACCACGATCACCCGGCGTGCATGATGAAGAAGCTCACGGATCACATCATACTGGATGGGGGTAAAGCCCGTAAATCCGTCAAGTACATAGGTGGTCCCGGGAACCATGGGGTCCCTGCAGATCTGTCCCGCAAGGAGTAACTGAAGCTCCTCTGCCGTGGCATACTGTCCCCCAAGGGCATCATCAAAGGCCTGCATGATCAGCCGGACATCGGAAAGCTTCGCCTCCAGAAGATCGCTGTGAGCTCCGCTTCCGGATACCTCCGACAGCTTTTCCGGGGTGATCTTATACTGTCTGCACTCAGAGAGGAAGGATTTCATTTTCTCGGTAAAACCGGTGCGTCCCACCTGTCCGTGGTACACCTTTAAGTCCTTTGCAACAGATCCCATGACCTTCTGCAGGATCATTTTCTTGCCCACATCATCAAGGACCGTAGGGGCCGTGAGCCCCGTCCGCTCAAAGGTCCGATAGGCATATTGGGTAAACCCCGCCACATCGATCCCGGAGATCACATGGCGGGGATGAAGACGGATCAGTTCCTGCTGTACGGAAGAGGTGGACTGATCCGGCACCAGAAACACATAGTTGCCGCCGCCCTTTAAGGCTCTTTCGTACAGACTCCGGGATTTTCCCGAACCGCATCCGCCGATCACAAATTCTAATCCCATTCAAGCTCCTTTTTCCAAACTGTCATGCAGGCATCGGAAGGCATCCGAAGGTCTCCTCTCGGAGACACACTGACGGTACCCACCTTAGGGCCGTCCGGCAGACAGGAACGCTTAAACTGCTGGGCAAAGAACCTTCTGTAGAAGGTATTCAGCCACTTTTTGATCACTTCCTCCTCATACTCTCCCGCAAAGGCGAGCTTTGCAAGGCGCAGGATCTTCTTGGGCCCGAAGCCGAAACGAAGCACATAGTACAGGAAGAAGTCATGAAGTTCG
Organism: Lachnospiraceae bacterium; assembly: GCA_017614345.1. Lineage (GTDB taxonomy): Bacteria > Bacillota > Clostridia > Lachnospirales > Lachnospiraceae > JAGACB01. The sequence goes on along the minus strand of JAGACB010000033.1, from coordinate 29,650 downwards.
TAAGGACCCACCAGGTCCTCGGTCTTCTGGGAGATCTCTCCCTCCGTGGGAGGCAGAAGTTCCGGACTGACAGGGGTATCCAGCACATCCCGAAGGACCCGGGCAGCCTCTGCCTCTCCGCTCTTCTCGTATTCATCCGCAAAATATCCCACCAGATAGCGGACCAATGTCTTCGGTACGGAAGCATTTACCCCGTACATGGACATGTGGTCACCGTTGTAGGTAGCCCAGCCCAGAGCCAGCTCGGATAAGTCTCCGGTTCCGATGACCATACCGTTATATTTATTTGCCAGGTCCATCAGCACCTGAGTACGTTCTCTGGCCTGGGAATTCTCATAGGTGACATCATGGACCTCCGGATCCTGACCGATGTCCCTGAAATGCAGGAGCACCGACTCCTTCAGGTCCACCTCTTTCAGGGTCACCTTCAGATGCTTTGCCAGATTGCAGGCATTCTGATAGGTCCGGTCCGTGGTTCCGAAGCAGGGCATGGTCACTGCCAGGATCCCGCTTCTGTCCTTTCCGAGGGCATCAAAAGCCCGGGCGGTGATCAGAAGTGCCAGGGTGGAATCCAGTCCGCCGGAAAGTCCTATAACGGCACATTTGGAACCCGTATGCTCCAGACGTTTCTTTAATCCCATGGCCTGAATGCCGATGATGTTCTCGCATCTTCTCTGTCTTCTGCCGTGATCATCCGGCACAAAGGGATGGGGATCGATCCTGCGTAAAAGCTCCTGAAGTTCAAAGGGCTTTAAGGAGAAGGAGATCCTTCTGTAAGCATCCTCCTTACCTTCCTTCATGCCCTCAGGGCTGTCCGTACCGCAGAAATAAGTGGTCATCCTTCTTCTGTCATGGCTGATGGCCTCAAGATCCAGGTCTGCATAAACAGCCCCGTGGCTGTAACGCACCCTGCTCTCCGACAGAAGCCGGCCGTTCTCCGCGATCAGGTTATGCCCGGAGAACACCAGATCCTGGGTGGATTCTCCTTCTCCGGCACTGGCATAGACATAGCCGCAGAGCAGTCTTGCAGACTGACCCTTCACCAGGTCTCTTCGGTATTCCTCCTTGCCGGTCACCGCATCCGAAGCGGACAGATTAATGATCACATGAGCACCGTGTGCCGTATGTCTTACGGAGGGAGGCATGGGGATCCAGAGGTCCTCGCAGATCTCCGCAGCAAAGGTAAACTCCGGGATCTCACGGCAGGCAAAGATCAGGTCCGTTCCGAAGGGGATCTTCCTTCCGTCCGGAAGGGTCACTTCTCCGGTAACTCCGCAGCCTGATGAAAAATGTCTGGTCTCGTAGAACTCTCCGTATGCCGGCAGTGCACTCTTCGGAACAAAGCCCGCCAGTGTCCCGTCTGCAATGATCGCAGCCACGTTATAGAGCCGGTCCCGGAACGCCAGGGGAAGGCCTACGGCCACCACCATGTCGGGAACCTCCATCTTACAGAAGGCCTCCAGCTCCGACAGCGTCTCCAGACAGCTCCGGATCAGACTTTCCTGCCAGAATAGGTCTGAGCAGGTATATCCGCAAAGGCAAAGTTCCGGAAATACCGTCAGGGAAACTCCCTTCTCCTTTGCTTCCGTGAGCATATCTTCGATCACACTGAGATTATAAGCGGTATCCGCCACCCGGATCTTCGGGGTTGCGGCACAGACTCTGATAAATCGATCCAGCATTACATGATCCTCCCTTTTTGCATCGCATCTATTTTACAACTCAACCCGCTTCAGATGATACAGCTTCGAGCGGAAATCTCCCCACATCCGGTCTGCCAGGATCCCGGCGTTCATAAGGGTCCGGCCGGATAAGCGCAGAGCTTCCGGCTCTTTTCTGCCGCCGCTTCTCACCATCACCGGTTCGAAGTGATCTTCCTCCGAGGTGGCACTGATCTCATAGATCCCATCCGGGTCAAGGCCCTTTAAGATGAGGAGCCTTGCCTTGTAATTGGGCTGGCCCAGGACCTGAACGTAGGTCACCAGTGCTTCGCTCTTATCTTCTGCGATCACCGCCCAGCAGTCATACAGGCCGTTTTCGGAATAATTAGCCACCCGGTAGTAATCTCCCCGGCGGATCAGATCTCCGAAGCTGTGATACAGCGCGATCTGATCCGGGATCCTTCTGCGATCCTCCTGAGGGATCCTGGTGATGTCCAGCTCATAGCCGAAGGTTCCGGCCAAGGCCACATGGCCTCTGGTCTGGAAAGGCGTATTTCTGCCCACTGCATGGTTGGGGCAGTCGGACACATGGGCGCCCATACAGGACAGGGGATATACCATGGCCGTACCCTCCTGGATGGAAAGCCGTTCTATGGCATCCGTATCATCCGAGCACCAGATCTGAGGGCTGTAATAGAGCATTCCGGGATCGAATCTGGCTCCGCCTCCGGAGCAGTTCTCCAGAAGCAGGTCCGGGAAATCCGTCACCAGCCGCTCCTGCAGCTCATAGACCGCCAGAACATACCGGTGATAAAACTCTCCCTGATGCTCTGCAGTCAGCCCTAAGGAAAATACATCCGTCAGCTGACGGTTCATATCCCACTTCAGATATTCGATCCGTGTGGAGGAAAGGACGTTTCTGACGCAGCCGTAAACGTACTCCAGCACCTCTCTCCGGGTGATATCCAGTACATACTGGCAGCGGCTCATGGCCGGCGTTCTTCCCGGAATGGCTATGGCCCAGTCCGGATGAGCCCGGTACAGATCCGAATCCGGAGAGATCATCTCCGGTTCCATCCAGATACCGAACTTCAGTCCCAGCTCATGGATCCTCTCCGAAAGAACGGGAAGTCCTCCGGGGAGCTTCTCTTCGTTGGCGATCCAGTCCCCCAGAGCCTTGTCATCATAGCTTCTTGCACCGAACCATCCGTCATCCATCACCAGCATCTCAATGCCGGAGGCAGCTGCCTCTCTTGCGATATCAATGAGCTTTTCGGTATTAAAATCAAAGTAAGTCGCTTCCCAGTTATTAATGAGCACCGGTCTCGGAGTATCTCTGTAAGGGCTTCGGATCAGGTGCTTCCGGTAAAGTCTGTGGAAGGTTCTGGACATGCCTCCGATGCCCTCCGAGGAGTACACCATGGCTGCTTCCGGTAAGGAAAATGTCTCCCCGGGCATGAGACCCCAGGAAAATCCCTCCGGACTGATCCCCATGGTCACACGAACGGATTCAAACTGGCTCCGGTGAGCTTCTGCCACGAAGTTTCCGGAATAGAGAAAATGAAAACCATATACCTGTCCGTGATCGGAATCCGCTCCTTTGGTACAAAGAGCCAGGAAGGGATGCTCCTGATGGGAGCTTTCTCCCCGGAAGGAACCGATCCGGTAGGATCCCATTCCAAGCGGGTTCCTGCAGATATGACGCTCTCTGGCCCAGGAACCGAAAAGGCCTATGGTCTCATAACCCGGGTCCTCCAGATCCACGGAAAGGGACATGACCTTTTCCAGGGTGATCATCTCATTTCCCTTATTTCGGAAGGAAACGGAACGGGTGATCACATCCATGTTCCGAAAGGCGGTATAGTATAAGGTTACTTCCAGCCGGTTCTCCGGATCCTCACAAAGGATCTCCAGAGTATCCGCCTCATCCTCTCCTGCAAAGGTGGCAGGCATTCCGGGGATCCCGGGCTTGCCGGCATAGATCTTGTGTGAACGATAGAACAACCCGCAGCCTCTGCTGCCCGATGCGGTACGTACGCAGAAGGCAGGAGTACGGTAATCTCCCAGACCGAAGCCCGGGTATTCTGCAGGGAACAGGTCCATAAAGGAACACCGTTCTCTGGCATTTTCCGAAGGAACAAAGGGATGGGCGTAGGCTCTGGTCAGATAGTCGATCCCAAGGTCATCCACCTTGTTGCCGTAATAAACATGACCCAGGAAACCCTCCTCATCCACTGCAGCCATCAGATAAGAGCTGTGAGGAGTATCCAGTTTCCAGATGCGGTCTTTTTTCGAATAAACAATTGACATAATTCCCCCATGATCGTTGCAGATCGAAGATCCGCAACAGTAATAAATTGTTTTCCCGCCTCGCTGCGGAGAACTTTTTGTAAAAAAGCCCCGCCGCCAGAAGCGGCAGGGCCTTTCGAGATCGGATCAAAGATCATTCAAAATTGTAGGAGTCGTAGAGTGAACGAACCACCAGCTGGTTCTTCAGTTCTTCAACGGTAACATCAGGATCGCTGATGTTGTGCTTGTAGAGATAGATCATGTGCTCCATCCTGGTCATATGGAAGTAGTTGTCGCCGAAGACTGCATCCAGCTCTGCCAGATCCAGCTGTACAAAGGCTGCAAACTTCTTTGCTCTCAGGTGGATAATGAACCGCTCGGCATCCTCTCCGATGGCCACTTCGATCTCCGGATCCTCCAGCTTCAATGACTTGAAGGGAAGAAGAGGTGTCATCTCAATGTAGGAGAGGCCGGTAGCCAGGTTGGTGAAGACGGTCTCCACAAAGAGGCTTCCGCTGCGGCCTGCAGCCAGCTCGGTGAAGTCCATTTCACAGATCTGTCTTGCTTCCAGAGAAGGTACGATCACCTCATCGGAGGTCATACTGAATACCAGGTTGAAGTCCATGTCTCTTAAGTTCATGGTCACACGGGCACGGACCGGATTCATGGTCTCGTTCTGCATGTAAGGTCTCAGGATACGTTCCTCAGTCTCTACGGAGCATACCAGAGGTGCATTAAAGCGTACTGCCATGTACTGCAGTGCCTTCCAGCGTCCGAAGTAGTCGATACCGGACCAGGAGATACCGGGCCAGCAGTCATTTACCATCCAGTACAATGCTCCCATACAACGGCCTCTGTGACGGCGAAGGTGATCTACCGCCTCCTTCACGTTAAGACCCTGCATGATCTGGCTTAAGTAAACGCCGCTCTCGAAATCTCTCGGGAACAGGAACTGATCGGAAATGTAATACATCAGCTTGCTGTTACCGTTTTCATCCTTCTGATGACGGTCCATGATCTTGGAGAACAGGTTCCGGTCATCTCTCCGGGTGAAGGAATCGAGAGTCTTGATGTCCGGATAGGACTGGAAGCCGAATTCGGACAGGAAGCGGAAATAATGCTTCTTGAAATCTTCGATGGTCTTCTGGTTGTGCCAGGTCTCCCAGTAGTGGGTGTCTCCGTGGTTCTCATCGTCCGGGTAAGCAAAGTTACCGAAGGAGGAAGGAGAAGAAGACCAGTAGAAGGTCATGGGCGACTCCTTGGCAAGGGCATTCGGGATGATCTCGTCAAAGAGCAGCAGATAGTCATTTCTCAGGGAAGGATCGTGATCGTCAAAGCCCTTCCAGTGGTTCCATGCGGACTCGATCTCATTGTTTCCGCACCACAGACCCAGACATGCATGATGATGGATCCGTCTTGCATTGTCCTCGATCTCGGCGGTTACATTGGCGATGAACTCCGGATTTGCATCATAAACGTTGCATGCAAACATGGCATCCTGCCATACGATGATACCGTAGCGGTCGCAGAGCTGATAGAAATAGTCGTCGGGATAGAAGCCGCCGCCCCATACACGCAGACAGTTGAAGTTGGCGCGTACACAGTTCTTGATCAGCATCTCGGTCCGCTCCTTGGAACGGAACTCCATGATGGCTTCCTCGGGAACGTAGTTACCGCCCCGGGCAAAGATCTTGACACCGTTGACGCAGATGGCGAATTCCTCGCCCCACTCATCCTTGGCCTGGCTTACGATGATACTGCGAAGACCGATGGTCTTGCTGTCGGAATCCAGGATCCACATGACGCTGTCGGTCTCGGATACCACGGTCTGTCCTGCGGTACGATGTTCATTACTCCGGTAGGAAACCGCATTTAATGCATATTCCTCCTGAGCCTTGGTAAAGTCGTCTTCATCGATGCTCACGTGACCGACTCTGGTCTTGGTCTCCACGCTCTTGACACGGGCTTCGCTGACTGCACCGGTTCCGGCGGTTTCGGGCTTGCCCTCTTCCTCCGTCTTCTTCACCAGCATCTTGGCAAGGAGCTGCTCGGCAAGGGTCATTCTCTTGTCCTGAGTCTCGTCGCTGTTTGCATCTTCGGGAATATCATATTCAGGCTCTTCGGGGATGCTCTCCTGTAAAGCAGCCTCTGCTTCCTTACTGAGGCGTGCCAAAGGGTCCTCACGGACAATACTCTTCTGAACACGCTCAAACTTACGGACGTCCTCCATATCGGGAGCTGCGCCCTGAGAAGGCATGGCCGCCATGTAAGGGCCTGCAACCATGCGGACGGGCATTCTGGGAGCCCCTGCAGCCGCAACGGGAGTATCATCCTCGTCAAAGAGGCCGCCGCCGATGGTTTCGTTATCAAAAGGTGTGGAAGCGCCGGAGCTGTATCCGCCTGCTTCCGGATCATATCCGTAGGTCTGGGTGGAGGCAATGGCAAAGAGTCCGTTCTCATCGAGTTCAAACTCACCGCCCTGGCTGACACCGCCGGCCTGATATGCGGTATTCTGATTGTATCTTGCAAAATAGCTGCTGTCACCGGCTACGCCGAGACCCTCATCACCAATGGTGAAGATTCCGTCTGTATTGGAATCAAAGTATTCCGCTACGGCATTGGCACTTCCGCCCTGGCCTCCTGCGGGAGCCATCATCATGGGAGCAGCTGCAACCTTTCCGGGGATGGCAGCGGCAACCGCATAATTGGCGGTTCTGTGCTCGTTGATGTTAAGGCCCAGAGCCTTTGCAAAGGTTTCGACGGAGACATTTCTCTCATCTTCGGGAGCAGCCTCATCATCCCGGAAGATCTCCTTGTGGGAAACCCAGGCTTCCAGGTCGGGTCCGTCAAAGACACGGTCTCTGGAGATGAGTCTGACGTTCAGCTCGTACAGCGGATGTGCGCCGTAGCCGTTGGGCCACCAGAGCTGAGGCTCTCTTACCAGGATCTTCAGCACGTAGGGACGCTCCTCCGTGATCTCCTGAACGGTCTCCTCCTGATAACCGTCAGGACCTACCAGAGAGGCATACAGTGCAAACCGGCCTTCCGGCTTTCCGTTGGAAGGGTTAAAGGGAAGTCCGTCCACGGTGATGTAGGCAATGACTTCGATCCCCTCATCCAGATAGTCCTGTCCCACACTGAAGCGGGTGATGCGGACATCATAGGCCTCCAGCTGGATGTCACGCCAGATACCGCAGTCCACGATCCTGGGCGCCCAGTCCCAGCCGAACTGGCTGTGAGCCTTTCTCAGATACTGATTTCCGGCCACGTTGTTGCAGGGAATGTAATGGATCTCTCTGCCGGGCTCGGGCTGATAATTCTCAATATAGGTATAGGGAGATTCGAATACGATACAGATCTCATTTTCCCCTTCCTGCAGGAAATCCCTGACAGGCAGGCGGTAAGTTCTGTGCATATCGGAAGTCTGTGCTACCAGTGAGCCGTTGATGAAGATCTTGGTCAGGGTGTCCAGACCGAAGCAGACAAGATCGATATTCCTCTTGTCCATCTCATCCTTGGTCACGGTAAACAAACGCTTATATTCATAGTTCTCGCGGAACAGATCGGCGATCCTCCTGCCGTTGTCACGGTAGTACGGATCCTCCACAACATCATTCTCGATGAACGCACCGAGAATGGTTCCCGGAACCTGAGCCGGCAGATAGAATTCGTTGGAAACGTTATGGACCTGCCACTCTCCGTTTAATGATTGAACGATCATAATAAAAACCCCTTATCCTTCCCGCAGGGCGCTTCATTCCGAACCTTAAATAGCCGTTCGGGCGCAGTTTCCCCACTCCCAAATATTATATTCTAAAAGTGCTCAAAAGTAAAGAAAAAATGACAAATGAAGCCCTCTGCCGGAAAGAAAAAAACGGGGCGGAGTTTCCTCCGTCCCGCCGGGGTTTTCAGCCCGTTATTTTACTCGGGCCGGTCTTTTGCTTCGCATTTAAGAAGCCCGTCAGAATTCCTTCTTTTCCATTACCAGAGCTGTGATCAGATAGGATGCCCCCATGATGATCAGGGTGATGCCGATCACCCCTCCGACCAGAGCCGGTACCGGAAGGCTCAGAACGGTTGCCTTTAATTCCTCTGTATTGATGTTCAGGAACTCAATCAGCTTCGGGCCTGCAAGTCCGATGAGGAAGCATCCGCCGAAGAGACCTGCCATGGCAATACGGGATTTTTCCATCCCGAAATGAAGCTCTACGGGAACCAGAATTGCGACAACGATCAGGAATAAAGCCAGAAACAGTAAGGCACCGGTATAAAAGCCTGTGATATCGTCCGTCAGATTTCCCTTAAAGAAGGAGATGGGGATCTGAAGGATCAGACCCACGATCCAGCCCGCAAGTACGCAGCCGAAGGTGAAAAGCAGTTTTTCTGCAGCATAGCCCTTACGGCTGATGGGAAGGGAGAACAGGAAGGGATATCCGTTGTCATATTCATCATAGGACAGGGTACTGATGGAAAAAACCAGACCTGCCAGACAGCAATAGGATACCACAAAGGTCCCATCCATGTAGATGCCGAGGATCACTGCGATCGCTACGAACACCAATAAAAATGTCTTTCTCTGAAGCATCAGCCGAATATCTTTTTCGATCAAACCTCTCATGACCGTACCTCCTTGTTAATCCCCTGCTTTCCGCTCAGCATCAGAACGATCAGGCTGTCAATGTCGCCGTTCTCGATGGCTGTGGTGGGATAATTCTCAATATAAAACTGTTTTTCATTCGTCAGGCAGTCATAGCCGTAGGGCTGTTTCTTTGCACTGAGGATATAACTCTTGTCCATTTTTCCGTATTCTTCTTCACTGACCTTGATGATCCCGTAGTTGCCGAGAAGCACATCCGTTTCCTCATGAAGGATCAGGCGGCCGCCATCGATCATATAAAGTTCATCGCAAAGACCCTCTAAGTCGGATGAGATATGAGAACTGATGAGCATGCTGCGATCTTCATCCTCTGCCATATATTCACGGATCATATCCAGGATCTCATTTCTCGCCATGACATCCAGTCCGGCGGTGGGCTCATCCATGATCAGAAGCTTTGCCTTGTGGCTGATGGCAGTCAGCACTCTGAGCTTTGCCTTCATACCTGTGGAGAAGTCTCCGATGGGCTTGTTCAGAGGAAGCTTCTGCTCCTTGCAGCGTCTCAGGAACTGCTCCTCGTCGAAATCCTTATACATCTTCTTCAGGATGGCGATCACGTCCTTTACCTGAAGCATACGGCTGAAGCCGGAATCTGCCAGACATGCACCGATCATCTCTTTTTCTGCTTTTCCAAAATCCATGGGGTTCTTTCCCAGTACCTCGATCTCTCCCGAGGTGGGGCGGATCAGTCCCAGGATCGCCTTGATGCAGGTGCTCTTTCCCGCACCGTTCTTACCGATGAGTCCGTATACTCTTCCGGGCTCAACACTTAAGGTAAGGTTTAAATCAAATCCATCATATTCCTTCGTAAGGTTTGTCATCTTGATCATCTTCTTATTCCTCCAATATGATCTCCAGGATCTCACGGATATCGTCATTGTTCAGTCCGGCAAGCTTCGCCTTGGAAACGGCTAAGGAAAAATCCTCTTCCACCGCTTTTCGTCTTGCTTCGGAAGCTGCGCCGCTGTTTATCGCGGAAACGTAGGTTCCCTTGCCGTGGACCGTGACTACCAGTCCGTCCTCCTCAAGTTTGTCGTAGGCTTTTTTGACGGTCAGCGCGCTGATCTTCTGTTCCGCCGCAAAGGTTCTTACAGAGGGCAGGCCTTCGCCCTCTTTCAGTTCCCCCATCATGATCTGTTGGCGGATCTGCTCTACGATCTGTTCATATACAGGGATCATTGAACTGTTATTGATTATCACATGCATGTTTTGTTCCCCCTTTACGATAAACAGTATATAACAGTATAAAACAGTTGTCAACAGTCTGAAGATTAATAATTTCTTACGCTCGGTAAGAGCATAAAAAACACCTGTACGACCGGGTCATACAGGTGCATCATATATTATCTTATTAAATCCTTTAGTTCCTTGATCCCGATCTGACCGGGGGCGGAAACAGTTCCGCCTGTAAGTCCCGCAAAGGTAAATACGCTTCCGTATTCTTTTCCCCGGATCCGGCTGACGGTACCTAAGCTTCCCATGGAAATGGTCATCAAAAGGCACTGTCCGGAAAGCTCATCATCCACTCTTCGGGTTAAGTTCAAAAGCCGCTCCACATCCGCTTCACTTTCAGGCATCACTGCGATCTTTGCGATCAGGGCACCCTCACGGACCATATCCTTTAACTTCTGTTCGAGAACTTCATCTTCAGGTGTCCGGGAAAAATCATGGAAGGAAAATACAAGTCCCACATCCTCTCCCGCCAGGTCCTTGGCAAGCTCTGCCGCATCCTTTCTGGCAAATTCCACGTCCAGAAGGTCTGTTTCCTCACGGCCCTCCTCCAGGATCTGACGGACCATTTTCGTATAAAGAGCAGGGCAGATGGAAACATTTCCCCCCTCTTCTTTGGTCCTGCAGGTCACGAGAAGCACCGTTTCGGGAAAGCACTCCCGAACGGTTTTCAGTACGGAAACCAGTTCTTTGTTTCTGGTCCGGTCACACAGATCCTCCAGGTGATCCATGCGCCACTCGATCATATCAGGGGCAGCCTTCCGGTATTCCTCCGAAAGGGGCCGGATCTCCTCCGCCGTCTTCGGCATAAAGGAAAGGCAGATGGGATAATGTGCTCCATCTCCGAAGGTGATGTTTCGGACCGTCTTTTTCAGATGTTCCATGGTTCGGATCCTTTCTGTCAATGGGTAAGGGGAACGGTGGTTTCTTCCGTCTCACCGCGGTAAACAAGCTTCAGTAAAATAGGTGTCAGTACGGAGGAGCAGATGATCAGCAGGATCACGGCGGTAAAGTAAACCGAGTTTAAAAGTCCTACGCTGAGGCCCTTCTGTGCCACGATCAGAGCCACCTCGCCTCTGGTCATCATTCCGAGACCGATCTTCAGACTGTCCTTCCAGGAAAACCTGAGAGCCTTGGAGGTAAGTCCGCAGCCGATGACCTTCGATCCCATGGCAACGACCACAAAGGCGGCCGAGAACAAAAGCAGCGAAACATCCAGACCCTCAATGGAGGTCTTCAGACCGATACTTGCAAAGAACAGCGGTCCGAAGAGCATGTAGGAATTGATGTCCATCTTCTCCGCGATATAGTCCGAATCATGGATCGAGCAAAGGATGATGCCGGCCACATAGGCACCGGTGATATCCGCAACGCCGAACCATTCTTCCGCCAGATAAGCCATCAGGAAGCACAGAGCCAGACCCATGATGGGGATTCTTCTGGTGTGAGGATATTTCTGGTCGATCTTCTTAAACACGAAATAGCAGGCAAAGCCAACCACAAAGGAAAATGCAAAGAACAGCAGGGAGTTGATCACCACGGATACGGGCTTGGTTGCCGGATCCTGGAAGCCGATGACGAAGGTCAGTACCATGATACCGATGACATCGTCAATGATGGCCGCACTTAAGATGGTGGTTCCCACCTTACTCTTGATCTTGCCCATTTCCTTCAGGGTCTCCACGGTAATGGAAACCGAGGTTGCCGTCATGATGACACCGGTAAACACTGCCTTGAAGAACTCGGTGCTGCCCACCGCTCCTGCTCCGTAAAACGCCATGTAAAGAAGGGTTCCGCAGGCAAGGGGGATAAATACACCTGCGCAGGCAATGGCCAGTGCCACGGGTCCCGTTTTCAACAGTTCCCGGATATCCGTTTCCAGTCCCGCAGAGAACATCAGCATGATCACACCGATCTCTGCCATCTGGGAAAGAAAGTCTCCGCTGGTGATGGATACCCAGTTTAAAATGCTCGGTCCGAGTACCAGACCGGCTATGATCTGTCCCACAACCATCGGTGCGTGAAGTTTCCGGGCAATGAGTCCGAACAGCTTTGCAGTGATAACGATGATCGCAAGTTCCAATAATACGTGATAATCCATTTCTACGCCTCATTCCAAAACATACAATACGGTTCCTTGATGCACAAAGTCTGTTTTATCACTTATTCGAATGACTTGCAACTACATTTTTTCGTTTACTTATGAAAAAAACATAAACGGCTCATACAAAGAAAAAGGGCTGCGCCCTTCGGCACAGCCCCGTAAGAATTATTATTTTTATCGGATCTGCTCTGAAACAGCATCCACATATGCATCCTTGGGCGCACCGCTGTCGTCCGTGAGCATATACATGGAACAGATATGAACATACTGGATCTTGCAGACCAGATCCTCATAGCGATCATGATCCATCTTCGATGCGTTGAAGGAAATGATCACCTTGAACTGTCCGTCCTCCAGTGCAAAATACAGTTCATCGTCACTGATGTTGAACTGTCCCTGGATCAGCATGAACATCTGCTTCAGATAGGAGACGTTCCGCCCCAAGCGCTCAGAGGGATAAGAAAACTCCACATCCATATAGCCGTAAAAATCCCGGCCGAAATAGATATGCGTGGTCATGGTACGGGAAAGGGATTTGGGAAATCCGATCCCGCCCCGATAGTCGGTCTCAAAGCAGACGCCTATGGTCATTCCCTGTTCGTCCTCTTCGATGACACCCATCTCATAGTGTGAAAAATGACTGACCTTCCCTTCATAAAGGTCCAGGAAAAACTCCACGTCTTTGGTGCATTCATTCACTGCATCAATTTCTTTTTTACTCAGTTTCACGACCTGTTCCCCCTAGAACATTCTTTCATTTCAATCTAAGGACCGTTTTCCTCCGTTTCGATCTGCAACTTATTCGGAGAATGACTCCCGTCCCGCAGAAAGCGTCTTGATATACTTGTGCAATTCCTCAAAGAACCAGAGATGCTCCTTCAGCACCTGACCCATCTGGGGAGAATCAAAGTTATTCTCCACGGGGATCCAGCTGAAGAACAGCAGCTCCTCACCGGTCACTCCGTGTTCCATTTTCTTTAAGGAACCGGCGCGTCGCATCAGGGCTTCCGCACGCTGAGTGATCTTATCTGCATCGTTCCGGAACAGCTTCAGATCCACGGCGATCTGGATATTCACATAATCCCGGTAGATCACCAGATAGAAAAACGAATCATAGCTGTCGGTCTCTCCGGTCTGCTCACGGACGAATTCCTGTACCTCCCGTACCGTGACGGAATAACAGATCTCACCCTCATCCGCATTCATACGGATCGCAACGTGATCGAATCCCGCATTGAAGATCAATGATTTCTGAAAATACAATGCGCCGGAAAACAGATCGAATTCTTCATCTTCATGAAAGAAATCACTGACATTATGTCTTTCGGTATCACTCAGCATCTTTTCATCCCCCGGATGGAATAGTTTCCTCTGCGACGATTGTTGCAGACCTTTGGTCTGCAACTTACTTAAAGTAAGCTACGCCGGATTCGAAGATCTTCATATCCTGATCTCCGTAGATATTGATCGCTACACTGCGGCCGATACGCTCTGCATGAGCCATCTTGCCGAGGACTCTTCCGTCAGGACTAGTGATACCCTCGATCGCCTGATAAGAGCCGTTGATGTTCCATTCTTCATCGTTTACTGCATTTCCGTCCGCATCCACGTACTGGGTTGCGATCTGTCCGTTCTCGGCCAGCTTCTTCAGCCAGTCGCCGCCGGCAACAAATCTACCTTCACCGTGGGATGCAGGGCAGCAATAGGTTCCGCCCAGGGTAGCCAGCTGCAGCCAGGGAGACTTATTGGAAACCACCTTGGTATATGCCATCTTGGAGATATGGCGACCGATGGTGTTGTAGGTCAGTGTCGGAGAATCTGCAGTCTGCTCCGTGATCTTTCCGTAAGGAACCAGCCCCAGCTTGATCAGAGCCTGGAAACCGTTACAGATACCGAGTACCAGACCGTCACGCTCATTCAAGAGCTTCTCGATCTCATCCTTCAGAACCTCGTTACGGAAAGCGGTTGCAAAAAACTTGGCAGAGCCTTCCGGTTCGTCACCGGCTGAGAAACCGCCGGGGAACATAACGATCTGAGCCTGACGGATACCGTCGGCAAAGTATTCCACGGATTCACGGATATCGTTTGCGGTCATATTTTTCATGACACGGACAATGGTCTTGGCACCGGCCCGTTCAAAGGCCTTTGCGGAATCGTACTCACAGTTGGTTCCGGGGAATACCGGAATGAATACGGTAGGCTGTGCGATCTTGTGGTTGCATACCACAATGGAGTCTGCCTTGTAGAGTTTGCTCTCCACTTCCGGCTGAACATCGGAAGAAAGGGAAGGGAATACCCGATCAAGAGGCTTCTTCCAGGTGTCGATGGCATCCATGAGATCCACCTTTACATCACCGTAGCTGAAGGAAGCTTCTGCAGTTACCTGACCGATCACACGGCAATGTCCCTGAAGAGATACCAGATCCTTCTCGGAAACCTCGGCAATGATGGAGCCGTAGGAAGGCGCAAAAAGCTCCTCTGCACTTACTGCCTGAGCATCCAGCTCGGCACCCAGATGGTTACCGAAGCCCATGAGGCTGACTGCCTCTGCGATACCCTTGGCACCCAGAGCATATGCGGAACGGATCAGACCGTTCTCAATATCGGAATGAACGTCTCTGAAGAGATCCATGAGTGCGCCGTAATCCGGCAGGCTGTACTCACCGGTTCTGTCAGGTGTAAAGAGAACCAGCTTGTTTCCGGCATTCTTGAACTCCGGAGTGATCACGGTCTTGTCGGACGCGATATCCACTGCAAAGGAGACAAGGGTAGGCGGAACGGAAATATCGTTGAAGGTACCGGACATGGAATCCTTACCGCCGATGGAAGGAAGTCCGAAACCGATCTGTGCATCATAAGCACCCAAAAGTGCGGAGAAGGGCTGGCCCCAGTCTGCAGGGTTTGCAGTCATTCTCTTAAAGTATTCCTGATAGGTCATACGGATCTTGGAGAAATCACCGCCGGCTGCCACAACCTTGGTGATGGAATCCACAACCGCATAAACAGAACCGTGATAAGGGCTCCAGGAAGAAAGATAAGGATCAAAGCCGTAGGACATCATGGTCACACAGTCTGTGGTGCCGGAAAGCACGGGAAGCTTTGCTACCATGGTCTGAACCGGTGTCAGCTGATATTTTCCGCCGTAAGGCATGTAAACGCTGCCTGCACCGATGGATCCGTCGAACATCTCTACCAGACCCTTCTGGGAGCATACGTTCAGATCGGAAAGCATGGAGATCCAGGCACCCTTCACATCTTCGGGAGCCTTGGCTGCGAAATAATTTTCCTGATCATCAGGCAGAGTCACTCTGACATCTGTCTCCTGATGAGCACCGTTGGAATTCAGGAAGGCTCTGGAGATGTTGACGATCTCCTTGCCTCTCCAGGTCATGACAAGTCTCGGATCGGGATCCACTACTGCCACGCAGACAGCCTCTAAGTTCTCCTCAGCCGCATAGGCCAGCATCTGATCCACGTTCTTGGGATCTACAACAACAGCCATACGCTCCTGGGACTCGGAGATGGCGATCTCCGTACCGTCCAGACCCGCATACTTCTTCGGAACACGGTCCAGGTTGATCTTCAGACCGTCAGCCAGCTCGCCGATGGCAACGGAAACACCGCCTGCACCGAAGTCATTACACTTCTTGATGATGGCAGTCACCTCAGGTCTGCGGAACAGACGCTGGATCTTCCGCTCTGTAGGCGGATTACCCTTCTGAACCTCAGCACCGCAGGTCTCGATGGAAGAGCTCTTATGAGCCTTGGAGGAAACGGTTGCACCGCCGATACCGTCACGACCGGTACGTCCGCCGATGAGGATGATCACATCCCCGGGATCGGAGGTCTCACGGATGACTGCACTTCTGGGAGCTGCGCCCATAACGGCACCGATCTCCATTCTCTTAGCCACATAACCGGGATGATAGATCTCCCGAACATATCCGGTTGCCAGACCGATCTGGTTACCGTAGGAGCTGTAACCGTGAGCAGCCTCACGAACGATCTTCTTCTGAGGAAGCTTTCCTTCGAGAGTCTCGGACATGGGTCTTGTAGGGTCGGCAGCACCGGTGATACGCATAGCCTGATATACATAGGTACGGCCGGACAGCGGGTCACGGATCGCACCGCCGAGGCAGGTTGCAGCGCCACCGAAGGGCTCGATCTCGGTAGGATGGTTGTGAGTCTCGTTCTTGAAGTTTACAAGCCACTCTTCTGTCTTGCCGTCGATCTCAACGGGAACCACAATAGAGCAGGCGTTGATCTCATCAGACTCCTCCTGATCCTCCAGCTTTCCTTCAGCCTTCAGCTTCTTAGCGCCCATCAGAGCCAGCTCCATCAGGCACACGAACTTATCGGGACGGTCTCCGTAGATCTCGTTCCGATCCTTGATATACTTCAGGTATGTCTCTTCGATGGGCTTTCTGTAATAGCCCTCATCGAATTCGATATTCTTTAACTCGGTGAGGAAGGTGGTATGACGGCAATGGTCAGACCAGTAGGTATCCAGCATCCGGATCTCGGTCACGGAGGGATCTCTGTGCTCCTCATTCTTGAAATAGTCACGGATAAACAGGAAATCCTTAAAGGTCATGGCCAGATTCAGAGAATCGTAGAGAGCCTTTAAGTCATTTTCCTCCATGGTGATAAAGCCCGTAAAGATCTTAACGTCCTCGGGCTCGTCAAAGGTATTCTGTAAGGTGTCCGGGATCTCCTCGGAAGCGATCCGGGAGTCCACCGGATTAATGGTCAGGCTGCGGATCTTCACAAACTCCTCGTCCGTCACATCACCACTGATCACATAGGTCACTGCGGTATGGATCACAGCCTGCTCCTCTTCATTTAAGAAACGGATGCACTGCTCTGCGGAATCCGCGCGCTGATCAAACTGCCCGGGCAGGTACTCCACGCTGAAGACGCGATCCTGCTCTTCTCTGGGAAAATCATTCTCATAATAGTCATCTACCGGCGGCTCGGAAAATACGGTAACGAGAGCCTTTTCCCAGGTTGCCTCGGAAATGTTCTCCACATCATACCGGATCAGAACCCTCAGACGGCTGACACTCTTGATCCCCAGATAACTCTTGACTTCATGGCTGAGCTCTTTTGCCTTAACCGCAAAAGGAGCCTTTTTTTCAACATACACGCGTTTTACGCTCATTGTAAAACCATCCTCCTTTGAGAAACTGCTCTATCAATTTATCACAATTCCGGATACTGTGCAAGACAGAATTAGATGTGACCCGAAGACCCCGATCACACCGCTTTGTTCCCGGCATTCAACTGCCCTGCTCGGGATCATAGGAAAAGGAAGAAAGATCCTGTTCAAAGGCAGATGCCGCTGAATCTCCGTCGCCGAAGGCTTCCTCCGCCACATTGCGATCCATGGCATTTAAGGCGATCCGCATGCATTCCACCACCTGATCGGGATCCATGCCGATCTTCTTAGCCAGTTCCTCCACGGTGGCCTCCCGGCCCAGTTCCTCTGCTAAGAGTCTGGAGGCATCCGTCACAAGATTCACCTGGTCTCTGACACGCTCCTTGATCTCATTGTTCTTCTTTTTGTCATCCAGAACACTGTCCAGTCCTCTTCTGATCCGGCGCTTCAGATAATCCAGGAAATCTCCCTCTCCTGCGGCATATTCCTTTACCGCCATGGTAAGTGCCAGATTCGCTTCTCCCAGAAGATCCTCAGCCAGCTCTCCGGTCTCTCCGAGCTCTGCCACCTGCTCCGCCGCCATCTTCAGATGTCCTTCGATCAGGCGCTGGGAAGCCTCCTCCGAGCCTGCCAGCAGTTCCTTTACCAGAACCTCCCGCTCCTTATCATCACACTCTTTGATCCCCTGGATCTCTTCCAGATATAATCCGATCAGATTCATAATAATGTCCTTTCCGTTACAGTTTATAATATGGTTCAAGATCCTTCGGACCTTGAACGATTTTTCCAAAAATAATCCAATACGCCGTCCAGTTCCTCCAAACGGATCACCCGGCTGCCCTCTTCCCACTCCTTGGGGTAGAGACCTTCATAATCCCGGCTTAGGAACCGTTCCTCCAAAAGGGCTATCACGCCTTCATCGGACTCCGTCCGGATCAGACGTCCTGCGGACTGCAGGACCTTGTTAAGTCCCGGGAATCGGTAGGCATAATCAAAGCCGTTTAAGCCCTGTCCGTCATAATAATCCCGCAAGAGATCCCGCTCCGGACACACCATGGGCAGACCGTTTCCGATCACTGCCACGCCGATCAGCTGCTCTCCCGTCAGGTCAATTCCCTCGGAGAACACGCCGCCGAGGACACAGATGCCTAACAAGGAGTGATCTTTGCGTTCTTCCCGGAACATCTCGAGAAATTCTCCCCGGAGCTTTTCGCCCATGGAAGGCTCCTGCAGGATCACCTCCACGGGAACGTCATCTGCCTCAAAGCGTTCATCGATCACTTCCCAGAGAGCCTCCAGATAGGCAAATGACGGAACAAAGGCCAGGTAGTTCCCGTACCTTGCCGTCACGATCTTCTTTAAGTACTCCGTGATCTTTTCGTATTCCGAGCGGTTTCTTCTCGTGTATTTGGTGGTCACATCCTCCGCGAACAGGAGCATTCTCCTGCCGGTATCAAAGGGGGAAGGCACATAGATGGCATAGTCCTCGTTGTGTCCCGTGAGCACCTCTTTATAATATCTCATGGGCAGGAAGGTGGCGGAAAAGAAGATGGCCGTATTTCCCTTGTCCAGATACTGCTTCAGATTCCAGGCCGGAGATACACAGTACATCCGGAGGATAAAATCCCCCTCCTGCTCCTTTGCGTAGATCCGGTAATCCTCCCCGTCCTCCAGAACGGATTCAAACACATCCAGGTAATCCCTCCAGAGAAAACGGAATTCCGCTCCCTCGGGATCACTGAAGTAAGGATGAGCTTCTTCATAGCGCAGCAGGTCCGTATAGATCTTCCCGATCTCCGCCGCAGCACTCTCCGCTTCGTTCACGCCCACCTCGGCAAAGCTTCCGCATTCGGTGCGGAGCCGTTCCATTCTCCTGATCACCGCCTGTACATCCCTGGAAAGGAGCGGTGAAAACTCCCGGTAATGCTTCTTGGCTTCCTGCAATGCATGGAGCGAGATCTCCGCACTGTACATATCTCTTGCCCGCTCCACCAGGTTATGGGCCTCATCGATCAGGAACAGATAATCTCCCTTGGAGACCTCTTCCCCGAAATACCGGGCCAGTTTTGCCCGGGGATCGAACACATGGTTATAATCACCGATGATCACATCCACCCAGAGACTGGCGTCCAGCCCCAGCTCAAAGGGGCAGACCATATGCTTTTCGGCATATTCCTTCAGGATCTCCGGCGTGATCATCTCCTCGTTCATGACCAGTTCATAGGTTGCATCCAGGACCCGGTCAAAATGCCCCTTGGCAAAGGGACAATGCTCGGGATCACAGACCCCCTCACTCATGCAGATCTTTTCCTTTGCAGTCAGGATAATGGCTCCGGCTTTCATGCCTGCCTTCTGAAGAAGGGTCGCCGCCTCTCCCGCCACTCCTCTGGTGGTGGTTTTGGCCGTCAGATAAAAGACCTTTTCTCCCAGTCCCTGCCCCATGGAGCAGACTGCAGGATACATGGTGGACAATGTTTTCCCGATGCCGGTGGGTGCTTCAATAAAAAGATTCTTCTGCATGCGGATGGCCTTATAGACGGAAACCACCACATCCTTCTGTCCCGCACGATAGGGATAGGGAAACGGCAGCTTTGCCAGGGAAAGATTTCTCTCCTCCCGGTGTCTCACCACCCGAAGAACCCAGGGCCGGAACCGCTCCATGATCTTATCAAAAGCGGCATTCAGCTCTTCCTCCGTAAAATCAAAACGGAAAGGATGGCATTCCTCGGAATCCAGGTTCACATAGGTCATCATGATCCTGGCGGCTGAAAGCCCGTCTTCATCCGCCTTCATTTTCGCATAGCAGACGGCCTGCGCCAGATGCACCGGAACCGGTTCCTCCATCCGCTGAACGTCTGAATACATTCCCTTGATCTCTTCAATACAGATCACGCCGTCCGTGTCCGTAAAGACACCGTCTGCCCGGCCCTCCAGAAGGACCGAGACCTCCTCTATGGGAAACTCCTCGGAAAATGCCGTTTCCGGTGCATAGTCCGAGAACTCTTCCCTGCGGTGCTTCTGCAGTTTCTGGTGGATCCGGGTTCCCTCCTGCATGGCCTGAGGACTCACGCCCCCGCCCTTCCGAAGGTCCAGGTCACCGCTTCTTAAAACGAACTCCACGAGAGTCCTGACATTGATCCGAAGAGAATTCCCCTTAACCAGAAACACTTACACACCTCTTACTCAGTTCTAAATGATTCATACCCACCCGCTTACACGAGAGACAGCTTGTATATTATATCATTTCCTCAAATCACTTACAACAGGTCCGAAAAAAATTCTACCTTAAATGGGTTGACAAGCCCCCCGTTGTATGATATATTTTCACAGGTAACGAAACCGGTAACGGTTCGTAAAGGGGTATAGTTCAATGGTAGAGCGGCGGTCTCCAAAACCGTTGATGGGGGTTCGAATCCCTCTGCCCCTGATTTTTTTATGCCAAAAAATGTGTCAAAAGGAACCGTCCCTTTTGACACATTTTTGTGTTTTTGGGGACGGTTCCGATTTACACATAAAAACTCCCCGAACAGGATCTGTCCGGGGAGTTTAAACATAATCAGCGATTGTTGCAGGTCAATGATCTTCGATCAACCCTTAACAGCACCTGCAGTCAGACCGTCTACGATCTGGTTTGCGAAGAGTACGTAAACGATGATCGTGGGGATGACTGCGATCATGATGGCCGCAAACATCTGCGTGTAATTCGTATGGTATGGTCCGACGAATTTCGACAAGGCTAACGGCAGGGTCTTCAGCTCTTCTTTGGTAAGGAATACCAGGGCAACAAGAAGCTCGTTCCAGTTGTTTACGAAGCTCATCAGACCGGTTACCATGAATCCGGTTCTTGCCATGGGAATGGCAACGGTTACGAACATATGAGGTACGCTGCATCCGTCGATCACGGCTGCCTCGAACAACTCGTTGGGGATACTCTCAAAGAAACCAACCATGATATAGATGGTGATCGGCAGAGAGAAGGTCACATACGGAATGATCAGACCGATACGGGTATCCTTCAGAGAAAGCTTTTCACTGAAAAGATGCAGATGATCTACCAGGATGCTGTTCAGCAGAGGCATGTTCGAGAATTCTACGAACAACGGGATCAGCAGACAGTGGATCGGGATCATCATACCGATCATGAAATACAGCAATGTAAGCCTGGAAAGCTTCCACTGAAGTTTTGCGATGGCAAATGCTGCCATAGCGCCGATGATCATGGAAAGGATCAGGGTTGCAGTACTTACGATCAAAGAGTTAAGAAGCGCCTTACCCATCTGACCCATGGTCCAGGCATAGGTATAGTTCTCAAACATCACCTTCTCAGGCAAAGCCCAGGGTGAAGTCATGATGACGGTGTCATCCTTCAAGGATGTGACAACAACCCATGCAAGGGGCAGCAGATAGACAAGTGCCAAAAGGATCAGAAATCCATAAAGCAATACGATTACCGGTTTAAACGGTTTTTTGTTTCTTACGATATCATTTTCCATCTTCTACCACCTCCTTACATATTATAGTTTTCAACTTTGACTACTTTGTTGATGAATACGGTGATGACAAGACACATGATCAGCAGGACAACACCGATGGCACTACCGTAGCCGAGCTTACTGAACTTGAACGCCTGGTCGTACAGATGAGTTGCAAGGACATACGCCTTACCACCCAGGTACTTATCAGGGATCATGTTATAAACAAGGTCGAAGAACTTTAAGGATCCGATCGCATTAAGGCTCATTGCCGTAGCCACCATGGGACGGATCAAAGGAAGTGTGATCTTGAAAAATGCCTGTCTCTTGGTACAACCGTCGATGGCTGCAGCCTCATAGATATCATTACTGATACCGGAGATCTGTGCCATGTAAAGCATCATGGACTGACCCACGTACTGCCACAATGCCACAAAGGAAATGACGATGATGGGCAGGATAATGAAACCACTGGTATCAAACAACCAGCCGGGTCCGTCTGCGCAGTCCTCCAGGATCCCCCAGGATTCGAGGATCTTGTTGATACCGAGCTTCGGGTTGAACACGAACATCCACATAAGACCTAATGCTGCGGATGAAAGTACACAGGGAAGATAATAGATGTTTTTGAAAAGATTACGGCCTTTGTTGATATTGGTCAGAATAGCTGCAAGGATCAAGCCGAAGATCAGCTGGGTCACGCAGGAAAAGACCATAAAGAAGATGGAGTTCTTCAGAGCGATCTTCATCTTCGCATCGTTCGTAAACAGTTTTACATAGTTATCAAAACCGATAAAATGTTTCTCATAAAGAGTCTTGTAGTCTGTAAAAGAATAATAAATAGCCTCGCAGATCGGAATGAACAGCACCACGGTAAATAACGCAAGAGCCGGTGCGATGAACAGAATGATCCACAAGGGATTTCTTAGAAGTTTATTCATTTTGTCCCCCGAAAGATAAGTGTAAATATGAGTTCAGCACCCTTTTTACGGGGTGCTGAACCATATGCCTTACGGCTTGTTTTCCGGTCAGTCGGTTAAGAACGACCTAATTCACTTGAACAACTGTATTGGAAACATTAGTTCCAAACGTTCTCCTCGTAGTACTTCTGGATCGGCTCAAGAGCTGTCTTAGGATCAGTACCGGTGAAGATGTCAACGAAGCAGTCATCAAATGTGGAACCTGCCTCAGAGGTTGCAAGAGACTCATTGTAGAAACCAAAGGTAGCATTTGCGCCCTTGAATACGTCCATAACGTATGCAAGCTCAGGCGGTGCCTGCTCAGCATCATACTGAACCTTAGTTACAGGGATCTTACCACCCTTTTCAGCGGTGTACTTCTGAGCGGTATCATCTACGAAGTACTTCATAAGAGCTACGGAAGCCTCAGGATACTTTGTAGTGTTGCTCATAGCAAGAGAGTCGGACTTAGCGATTACTCTGTTGGGATCTGCGGAAGAACCGTCAACAGCGGGGAATGCGAATACACCAACCTTGCTGGGGAAATCCTTATCCTTGCAGGAACCGTTGATCTGGCCGATAGCCCAGGAACCCTGGATCAGGATAGCAGCTTCGCCGTTGTAGAATGCTGCTGTAGCTACGTCGTTGTCATCACCTGCTGCTGTCTTCTGGAAATACTTGGAAAGTTCCTGGATCTGCTCGCCGGCCTTGATAACCTTAGCGTCATACCAGTCAGTCTTGTGATCCTTGGAGTTGATGTCTTCAAGATCAAGACCGTTTCTGTCGCAAAGGTAACCAGCTACCATTGACAGACACCAAGCGGTACTTGCAGAAATTGTAATAGGGGTGTAGCCCTTAGCTTCCAGCTTCTCGCAAGCTTTAAGCAGTTCGTCATAGGTCTTCGGAACCTCAGCGCCTGCATCAGCGAACATCTCGGTATTGTAGAATACGCAAGCTGCAGCGATGTTAAGCGGGATACCGTAGATACCGGCACCGTTCTTTGCTTCAGAACCATAGGTGCTGCCTGCAAATACTGCATCAGATGTGAATGTTCCCTTCCAGCCGTCCTTAGCAAGATAATCATCAAGCTTAGCAGCGGTACCGGTCAGTACATAGTCATCCATGTTAGCACCGGGAGATACGATGAATACGTCAGGGCAGTTTCCTGCGGTAACTTCGGCATTCAGCTTATCATAGTACTGCTCCAGGTTGGTGGAAACAACGGTTACGTGATACTTTCCTTCGTAGTCCTTGTTGAAACGCTCGATGGAATCAGCATAACCCTTGGTGATAAGGTCCTCAGAAGTCTTCAGATCATCCCATACCATGAAGGTGATCTCCTGAACCTCTGCTGTGTTACCACCGTTGTTTGCGGGCGGATCAGTAGGCTTTGCGTTACTTCCGCCGCCGCCACCGTTGTTACCTGTGTTGCCACCGGTACATCCGGCAAGCATACTCAGTGCCAATGCAGATGCAAGAGCTGTTGATAAGATACGTTTTGTTTTCATTATTACCCTCCTCCAATTCTAGGTGAATCTGTTCACCTTTATAAACAAGATATTAACACTTTTCCCTTATGAAGTCAACTAATTTTAATACTTTTTTATGCATTTTTTCTTAAACGTTTTCGTAATTTAGGATTACAGAAGCGTTCTTTTCGTCACTTTGCCTCATAAGGGCCGGAAGTCTTTATTTTACGGGCTTTCTCACTCGATCGGCTTCTTTCCCAGTACCTTTCGACCCAGATCTGCAGCGGAGATAGCCTTCTTCACGGTGGTGCGGCTGAGCTGAAGTTTTGCCTTCTTCAGTTCTTCTCTGCACTCCTCTTCCCTCTTCTTGGCTGCCTCTTCCCTCTGCTTGGTTGCCTCGTACTCTTCCGTGAGTTTCTTTAACTTCTGTTCCAGTTCCTCCGATCTTGCGGCATCTCCCTCTCCCGCAAGCCGGTCGTATCTGCTCTCTGCCGCCTTAAGCTTCTTCTTGAGTTCATCGAGTTCCTTATCTTTTTTCGCCATTCTCCTCTCGTTCAGGTTCCGATACCACTCCACATAAAGGAGATTGTGTTCATTTACCCTGTTTGTGATCTCATCCGGGGTGCATCTCAGAACGTTGGTGACCTCTTCAAATTCAAAGCTTACATCGGTTGCCTGATCAAGGGGCGCGTCCTTTCTCTCCGGATCCTCATCATAGATACTGGGGATCTCATTTTTCCGGAGAAAATCCAGGAAATGTCCGAAGCAGGCATCCTGTCTGCTCTGAGGGATCCTGGGATCGATGCCCTCCATGTATTCTTCCAGAGATCCGGTCAGCTTCATTTCCTTCACAGTGGTATGAGGGATCCCATGATACTCCGCAAGCTCCTTCATGCGGGAATCCGTACAGATGACATATGCAGGGGCACCTCCGAGGATCGCAGCCACACTTCCGTGGAAACGTCCGCCGATACTCAGATCCACGGTGTTCATGTCCCGGATCCAGGTTCTGGGATCCACGAAAAATCTCACTCTGTCCGTCTGCATGAAGGGATGCTTCAGTCCCAGAGGATAGCTGTCTGTATCTGCCTCCACGGCTTTCCAGTCGATCTTGTAATCCTGAGGGCGATCCCGATAATGATAGGGGAAACCGTAATACAAAAGCC
This sequence comes from Lachnospiraceae bacterium, assembly GCA_017614345.1. GTDB lineage: Bacteria > Bacillota > Clostridia > Lachnospirales > Lachnospiraceae > JAGACB01. Next base: position 4,485 of record JAGACB010000033.1, on the reverse strand, counting down.
AGAGGTCCTTCACCTGCTGACCCACGAACTGGGAATGTTCATAGTTCATGATCTGTTCGTTCAGCCACTTGCGGATCTCGGGTGAGAAGGAATAGCCGTAGTTGATGGAGATCCTGCTCTCCGGTGACAAATGAAGTTCTCTCTGCCCCAGTTCCCGGCCGAAGCCGTAAAGAGAGGGACAGCCGATGACGGTAAAGTCTTTTTCGGGAACAAAGCCCAGTCCCTTCAGGTAAGCACCGGTCCGCTCTCCTCTCAAGCCCGCAATGGCGGACTTCTTCAGGACCGCACTCAGAAATGCCTTGACGGCATCATCATAGGGATGCTTATTGGCCGGATCCTCATCCAGAGAAGCTCTGAGTCCAACACCGATCAGGTAGACCGGGATCTTGACCCCATTGATAAACCGAGTCAGATTGTTCAGTTTGTTGACGTAATCACCGCGAAAGGCATCTGCCAGAGGCAGGATATACGCAGCATACTCGGAATTGATCCGGTCGATCTTTTTGGAGTCATAGCGTCCCATCTCGATATCATACTGATCCATATCAATCTGAGTGTCCTCTGTCATCAGAGAACGCATGACCGAATACAGATATACGAGATTTCCGGAATTATCGCCGATCTTATTGTCCACCACGATCTCGGAGATCCTCATGGACTCCAGAGGAGAGATGCCTCCCCGCATTAAATACTTTTTCATAAACGTTTGCTCATTCTTTCTCTTATTTATCCCGGTGTCAGCGCCTGATCCGGTTTATACCAGTGTCAGAGCCTGATCCAGGTTCTCCACTCCGATCACCCGGACCTTCTTCATGAGTTCGGGGCCCTCCGGATCAGACTTCACCGCATCTAAAGATACCGTAGGAAGGATACAGGAGGTAAAGCCCTGTCTTACTGCTTCCTGAAGTCGCTTTACCGGTGCGGATACACCACGTACCTCTCCTGATAAGCCCACCTCTCCGAATACCACGGTCTTGGGATCTAAGGAGCGGTTTCTGGCCCCCGAGGCCAGTGCCATGACTATGGCCAGGTCCAGTGCCGGTTCGCTTAACTTCATGCCTCCCGTGATATTGACATAGGCATCGCAATCACTTAAGGTCAGGCCGGCACGCTTTTCCAGTACCGCCATCAGCAGATTCACACGGTTCACATCCGTACCTATGGCAGTCCGTCTCGGCATTCCGAAGGCGGTACGGTAAACCAGTGCCTGGATCTCCAGGAGCATGGCTCTGCTGCCCTCTACACTGCAGGTGACCACGTCGCCGGATGCATTTTCCGGCCGCCCCTCCAGCATATAGGCGGAAGGATTCTCCACCTCTTCCAGTCCGTTTGACTGCATACTGAAGACCCCGATCTCACCGGTGGCTCCGAAACGGTTCTTCACCGACCGGACGATCCGGTAGCGGGCACTCTTATCGCCCTCAAAATACAGAACGGTGTCCACCATGTGTTCCAGCATCCTGGGGCCTGCCACCACACCTTCCTTGGTCACGTGACCCACGATGATGATGGTAAAGCCTTCCTGTTTTGCCAGTCTTAAGAGGACTGCCGTACATTCTCTGACCTGGGATACACTGCCGGGGGTGGATGCCGCCTCCTCCCAGAACATGGTCTGGATCGAGTCAATGACCACCACATCCGGGCGTTCACTCATCAGGACCTGCTCGATCCGAAGTAACGCCGTTTCACACAGAAGCTTTAAGCTTCCCTCTCCCGAGGTCTCACCGGTGATCCCCAGCCTTCCGGCCCGCATCTTGATCTGCCGCTCGGATTCCTCTCCCGAAACATACAGGACCTTCCGTCCCATTCCGGAGAGATTTCCGCAGAGCTGCAACAGAAGGGTTGATTTTCCGATGCCCGGATCTCCTCCCACCAGAAGGAAAGAGCTTCTCACCAGTCCTCCGCCCAGAACCCGGTCCAGGTCCTTCATTCCCGTGGAGGAACGCTCATAGGCATCCTCCTCCACATCGGAAAGGTTTACGGGCCTGCTTCCCGAGCCGGTCTGTTTTCCGTGACCTGAAGTACCTGCCGTACCGGTCTGGGGTGCTTCCGTCATACTGTTCCAGGTCTTGCAGGCGGGACACTGCCCCATCCACTTTGCGGATTCATAGCCGCATTCCTTGCAGAAATACATTGTCTGCTTTGCTTTTGCCATTCTGAAATGACCCCTTTATCTCTTACTGAGCCTTCTTTACGATCCTGACGGCTACCTTCCGGCCATCTCCCAGCTCCACGCTGATGGAAAGCTTTCCGCCCAGATTCGTCTTCATATCGGATACCTTGATCTCATCGATGATCACCTCGTACTCGGTAGACTCCTCCAGTTCCAGGGTGATATTGGCATCCTGAGCGCCCTCCACATAAAAGGATACGCCCTCTTCAGCAGCCTGAAAACGTGTAGCGACCGTTCCCGGAACAGATTCATATACGAACTGTTCGTTCTTCTCAAGCTTTGTGATCTCGGAAAATGTCTTCACCTTGTAAAGATCACCGTTTACCTCGAAATCACTCTTCTTGGTCTTCTCTGCAAGAGAATCGTTTCCGAAACTGATGGAACCGTCCTCTTCCACACGTATCAACTCTTCGACTACTGCCATTTTTTGTTCCTCCTAAACGGAAACATCCGGGATGCGGCAGAATGTTCCGCCGCTTTCCCCTGTTTCACTTTGTTTTTGTTATTTTGTTTTTGTATGATGTTGCTTTGATTTTGTTACTTTATGCTTGTATTGTTTTGCTTTGATTTTGTTGCTTTGTTCCTGCGGTTATCTGCCTTGTTCGGATCAGTTTGCTTCCCGTTCCTTTACCGAAAACCGAAGGGTCTTGGACTCTTCATCCACCGTGACACAAACGGTATCACCGGGTCGGATCAGCTCCTCTAAGAACTGCTCGGCCAGCTTATCCTCCAGCTCTGTCTGCAGTGTCCGGCGTAACGGTCTGGCACCGTACTTTTCGTCAAAACCCTTTTCGATCAGGAATTCCTTGGCTGCATCATCCATCTCCAGCTTCAGCTGCTGCTGATCCTCCAGATTCTTCCGGATGCCCTTCAGCATGACTTCGATGATGCCGCACATATCGGACTTCACCAGGGGATGGAATACGATCACTTCATCGATCCGGTTGATGAATTCCGGACGGAAGGTCTTCTTCACATCTCCCATGACCCGTTCCTTCATCTGAGCGTAATCCGCTTCCTTCTGCTCCTTCTCGCTGGAGTACTGAACGCCGAAGCCTAAGTTCTTCGGGGAAATGATATTGGACGCGCCGATATTGGATGTCATGATGATGACGGTGTTCTTGAAATCCACCCGGCGTCCCTGAGAATCCGTGATCCGTCCTTCGTCAAGTACCTGCAGAAGCAGATTGAAGACATCGGGATGAGCCTTTTCGATCTCATCAAACAGGACAATGGAATAGGGATTCCGGCGGACCTTCTCGGAAAGCTGACCGCCCTCGTCATAGCCCACATATCCGGGCGGCGAGCCGATCATCTTGCTGACGGAGTGAGACTCCATGTATTCGGACATATCAACCCGGATCACGGCATTTTCCCCGCCGAAGAGTGCCTCAGCCAGGGCCTTGCACAGCTCTGTCTTACCCACGCCGGTAGGTCCTAAGAACAGGAAGGATCCGATGGGACGGCGAACATCCTTGATGCCCACACGACCGCGGCGGATGGCTCTTGCCACGGCGGTTACCGCTTCCTCCTGGCCGATCACACGTTCATGCAGCGTTGCTTCCAGGCGTCTTAAGCGTACCATTTCATCTTCCTGAAGGGTCTTAACGGGGATCTTGGTCCAGGCAGATACGATATCGGCAATGGCTTCTTCATCCACTGTCAGGGATTGCTCTGTCTTAAAGCGCTCCCACTCTTCCTTCTTTTCAGAGATCTTCTGCTCCAGTTCGTCCTGCTCTTTCTTGATCTCCCTTGCCTCTTCATAGGCTTCCCGGGAAATGGCTTCCTCTTTGCGACCGGTCAGTTCCTTCATCTGCTCCTCCAGCTCCCGGACCTCGGGGGGAGTCACATAGGCACTGAGGCGGACCTTGGAGGAGGCTTCATCGATCAGGTCAATGGCCTTATCCGGCAGGAAACGGTCGTTGATATATCTGGAGGACAGCTTCACCGCTGCCAGAAGGGCAGCATCCGTGATGGTCACACGGTGATGTTCCTCATAGGCATGTCTGAGTCCCTTCGGGATCTCATAGGCCTCATCCTCGGAAGGCTCCTCCACCATGACCGGCTGGAACCGGCGCTCTAAGGCGGCATCCTTCTCGATATGTTTCCGGTACTCGGTCACAGTGGTGGCACCGATGATCTGCAGTTCTCCTCTTGCCAGCGCAGGCTTTAAGATATTGGCTGCATCCATGGCCCCTTCTGCGCCTCCGGCGCCTATAATGGTATGGATCTCGTCAATGAACAGCAGAACGTCCCCTGCTTCCACCACTTCGTCGATGACGTTCTTGATCCGCTCCTCGAACTCGCCGCGG
>JAGACB010000241.1 GCA_017614345.1 Lachnospiraceae bacterium | reverse complement strand
CGTCTGAAGGCAGTCTTAGAGGATGTGGCCAAGTCCGAGGGCAGGATCATCCTGTTCATTGATGAGCTTCACCTGATCGTGGGAGCAGGAAAGACGGACGGCGCCATGGATGCCGGCAATATGTTAAAGCCCATGCTGGCCAGAGGCGAGCTCCACTGTATCGGTGCCACAACCCTGGATGAATACCGGAAATATATTGAAAAGGATGCAGCTCTGGAGCGTCGTTTCCAGCCTGTAATGGTGGATGAGCCCACCGTCGATGATACCATTTCCATTCTCCGTGGTCTAAAGGAGCGCTACGAGGTATTCCACGGCGTAAAGATCACGGACGGCGCCTTAGTCAGCGCAGCCGTGCTTTCCAACCGTTATATCACCGACCGGTTCCTGCCGGATAAGGCCATTGACCTGGTGGATGAAGCCTGCGCCATGATCAAGACGGAGATGGATTCCATGCCTGCAGAGCTGGACGGCCTGTCCAGAAAGATCATGCAGCTGGAGATCGAGGAGACGGCTTTAAAGAAGGAAACAGACCGCTTAAGCCATGAGAGACTGGAGGATCTTCAGAAGGAACTGGCGGAGCTGAAGGAGGAATTTACCTCGAAGAAAGCAAAGTGGGACAATGAGAAACAGAGCATTTCCCATTTAAGTGACCTGCGTTCCCAGATCGAGGCCGTAAATCAGGAGATCGCTGCAGCCAAGCAGAAGTATGACCTGGAAAATGCCGCAAAGCTTCAGTACGGAACTCTTCCGAAGCTTCAGAAGGAACTGGAGGAGGAAGAGGCGAAGGTCAAGGGCTCCGAGCTGTCACTGGTCCATGAGAGTGTGACAGAGGAGGAGATCTGCAGGATCATTTCCCGGTGGACCGGAATCCCGGTTGCCAGACTCGGGGAGAGTGAGCGTAACAAGATCCTGCACCTGGCGGATGAACTGCACAAGAGAGTGGTTGGACAGGACGAAGGCGTGGAGAAGGTTTCCGAAGCCATCATGCGTTCCCGGGCCGGTATCAAGGATCCGGGGCGTCCCATCGGTTCCTTCCTGTTCCTGGGACCCACCGGTGTGGGTAAGACGGAGCTGGCCAAGACTCTGGCGGCTTCCCTCTTTGACGATGAGAACAACATGGTGCGGATCGATATGAGTGAGTATATGGAGAAGTTCTCCGTATCCAGACTCATCGGAGCGCCGCCCGGATATGTGGGTTATGACGAGGGCGGTCAGCTGACGGAGGCAGTTCGCCGGAAGCCCTACAGCGTGGTCCTCTTTGATGAGATCGAGAAGGCCCATCCGGATGTGTTCAACGTGCTTCTGCAGATCCTGGATGACGGCCGTGTGACCGACTCCCAGGGCAGAACCGTGGACTTCAAGAACACCATTCTGATCATGACCTCCAACATCGGTTCTCCTTACCTTCTGGAGGGCATTGACGAGAACGGCGACATCCGCAAGGAGAGCGCTGATATGGTCATGGCTGAACTTCGGGACAGCTTCCGCCCCGAGTTCTTAAACCGTTTGGATGAGATCATCATGTTCAAGCCTTTGAATAAGGATAACATCGGCGCCATCGTGGATCTCATGATCGCCGACCTGAACCGCCGACTTTCCGCAAAGGAACTGAAGTTAAAGCTGACGGATGCGGCAAGAGCATTTATCATCGAAAACGGCTACGATCCCGCCTACGGCGCAAGACCCTTAAAGCGTTTCCTCCAGAAGCATGTGGAGACCCTCAGCGCCAAGCTGATCCTCTCGGATGCCCTCTCCGAAGGCGACACCATCCTGATTGACTTAGACGGCGACCACCTCACCGCCGCCAAGGGCTGACAGAATGTGTAAAAGGGGACGGTTCTGAAAAACACATTTTTGTGTAAATGGGGACGGTTCCGAAAAACACAAATTTTTGTGTAAACGGGGACGGTTCCGAAAAACACATATTTTTGTAAATGAGGCCGGTTCCGGTTGACACATTCCTGAACAACACAGATCCTTTCATTTTTTGCTCATAATGCAAAAATGAAAGGATCTGTTTTATATTGTACTGTGAATATGAAATTGTAACTTTCTTCTTCAAGCCTGCTTGGCTAAGAGAAGGCGGATGATTGAGGATTTCTTAGCCGGAGAATCATAAAGCGAAGGCGAAGCAGTGGTTAAAGGCTAAGAGGAGGCGGATGATTGAGGATTTCTTAGCCGGGAAATCATAAAGCGAAGGCGAAGCAGTGCTTAAAGGCTAAGAAAAGCCGGATTATTGAGAATTTCTTAGCCGGAGAATCATAAAGAGAAAGCAAAGCAGTGCTTAAAGGCTAAGAAAAACCTTAAATGAATGTTTTTCTTAGCCGGGCGATAGTAGCGGCGATAGAGGGGAACATCCGCATCTTGTGAAGAACGACAAAAAGTGCTAAAATAAGCCCTAGTGCAGAAATGCCGGACCTGAAGCAAGCAGATTTCCTGAGTAGCTCAGATATTCCTGATACATGCAGGTCCTGAACAAGAAATGATCCGAGGAGAATTACAGATGTATATTGCCGGAGAATTGCTGAAAAATGTACCCGTTAAGGTCCTTCAGGGATCTGCGGATTGGAAAAACAGAGAGGTATCCGCGCTTTGCCAGAATACGGCAAAGGCACAGAAGGGAAGCCTTTTTGTGTGCATCCGCGGTGCAAGATATGATGCGCATGAACATTTGCCTGAGGTGGCGGAACTCATCGGTGCAAACGGTGTGATCCTGGTGCAGGAGGAGTTTAAGCCGGAGGAACTTCCGGAGGGTGTGACGGTTCTGGCTGCCGAGGACACCAGACTGGCCTGGTCCCTCTTAAATAAAGCCTATTACGGGGATCCTCTCCGGGATATGAAGATCGTGATCGGTGTGACCGGTTCCAAGGGAAAGACCACGGTGACTCATATGATCGCCGGGATCCTTGAGGCGGCGGGCTTCCGGACCGGAACCATCGGTACCAACGGCGCCATCTTTGAAGGCTCCATGACGTCTCTTCCGAACTCCACGCCGGATGCGTCCCTGATCTGGTCTCACCTGGCGGATATGGCTAAGGCCGGAGCAGAGGCGGTGGTCATTGAGTGCTCCTCCCAGGGCCTTATGCAGCACCGTGTCGGTGGCATCGTCTTTGATTACGGCGTGTTCACCAACATTTCCATGGGAGACCATATCGGTCCCAACGAGCATTCCAGCTTCGAAAACTACCTTTACTGCAAGAGCATGCTCCTTTCCGCCAGCAGAAACGCCGTGGTTTACGGCGAGGAGCCCTACCTTCCCACTCTGCGTGAGATGGTGGAGGACGATGAAGACAAGAACTGGATCTTCTACGGCAGAGACGAGGATGATGAATACTATGCTTATGACGAGGAGCGAACCTTCGAGAACGGTGTTCCGGGCCTGAAGTTTATGGTGAAGGAGGCCATGGCTTCCGAGCTTTCCGGAGAGGACAAGTCATTTTCCGTATGTGTGAACCTTCCCGGGGAATTCAACGTGACCAATGCCATGGCAGCCATCAGTATTGCCAGGGACATCGGGATTGAGCCCGAGGCCATCAATGAGGGACTGACGCACCTTGCCATCAGCGGCCGCTTTGATATTGTGTTCCATAATGAAAAATTCTCCGTCTGTGTGGACTTTGCACACAACGGCTACAGTACTCAGAACCACTTAGAGGCGGTACGGGAGTATCATCCCAAGCGGGTGGTATGCATCTTCGGCGCCGACGGGAACCGTTCCATTGACCGCCGGACCGGCATGGGAGAGGCCAGCGGAAGGCTTGCAGACCTTTCCATCATCACCAGCGGCCATAACCGCTACGAGACTTTTGAACAGATCCTGGTGGATATCAAGCGCGGCATTGATCCTACCGGAGGAAAATATCTGGTGATCAAGGACCGGAAGGAGGCCATCCGGTGGGCTATAGCCCATGCGGAGGAGGGTGATTTCATCACCATTCTGGGCCTGGGGCACGAGGATTATCAGGAGGAGAACGGAGTGAAGACTCCCTATTCCGATCGGGACTTTGTGCTTTCCGTGATCCGTGAGCTGGGGATCAACAATTAAGTTGACGAAACAGAACAAAGAGGGTAAAATATTTTTGTTCAAGATCCATCGGATCTTGAACCATCGCTGATAACACAAAGTGTTATCGGCGGTTTCCGAAACGAAGTTGAGGAAACAATTCGATTAATGCCGTCAGAGACATTTTTGTTTCCGAACGGCTAAGGGTGGGAGGAGAAACGTATGGCATCAGCATCTTACAAGATTCTCGAATACGATAACTATTTGAGAAGCTTTGAGGGTGATATCAACCTCAGGATGAACAACTATCACAGTAAAAAAGCAGAGCTTTTGGGACAGGAAACATCTCTGGTAGATTTTGCCAACGGCCATGAGTATTTCGGCTTTCATCATGTGAAGGGTGGCTGGTACTACAGAGAATGGGCTCCGGCAGCGGAAGCTGTATTTCTCATGGGAGATTTCAACAACTGGAATCGTTTCGATCATCAGTTAAAGCGCCTGGAAAATGGTGTGTTTGAGATCTTTCTTCCCGGAGACGACGCTCTTTGGAACGGCTGCAATGTGAAGGCAGTGGTGATCCATTCGGATTCGATCCTTGAGAGGATCCCTCTTTATGCCCACAGAGTGGTCCAGGACCCCGAGACAATGACCTGGGCGGCACAGATTGTGGATGAGAAGCCCTATAAGTGGACGGATTCCAAGTTTGTTCCCGCAAAGGTTCCTTATATCTACGAATGCCATATCGGTATGGCTCAGGAGAAGGCCGGCATCGGTACCTACAAGGAGTTCCGTGAGAAGATCCTTCCCCGGATCAAGGCCGACGGCTACAATACCATTCAGATCATGGCCATCATGGAGCACCCTTATTACGGCTCCTTCGGCTATCAGGTGACCAATTTCTTTGCAGCTTCCTCCCGTTTCGGAACCGGCAAGGAGTTAAAGGATCTGATCAATGCCGCTCACAAGATGGGCATCACCGTCCTCATCGACATTGTCCATTCTCATGCGGCAAAGAATACCAATGAAGGTATCAATGAATTCGACGGCACCGATTACCAGTTCTTCCACACCGGAGAAAAGGGCAATCACAGACAGTGGGACACCAAGCTGTTCAACTACGGCAAGAACGAGGTCCTTCACTTCCTGCTCTCCAACTTGAAGTACTGGATGACCGAGTACCACTTTGACGGCTTCCGTTTCGACGGCGTCACCTCCATGATCTATCTGGATCATGCGCTGGGTACCAACTTTGACAACTATGGAAAATATTTTTCCATGAATACGGACACCGAGGCAGTGACCTACCTGCAGCTGGCCAATGAGCTGATCCATTCCCTGAATCCGAAGGCCATCACCATTGCAGAGGATATGTCCGGTATGCCCGGTATGTGCATCCCCATTGAAGAGGGCGGCATCGGCTTCGACTACCGCCTTGGCATGGGCGTTCCGGATATGTGGATCCGGATCTTAAAGAACCTTTCCGATGACGAATGGGATCTCTGGGGCATCTGGTACGAGCTGACCAGCCGCCGCCCGAAGGAGAAGAACATCGGCTACTGCGAGTCCCACGATCAGGCGCTCGTAGGAGATAAGACCATTATCTTCTGGCTCTGCGATCAGGAAATGTACTGGTCCATGAGTAAGGAGATCCAGAACCTGACCATTGACCGCGGAATCGCGCTCCACAAGATGATCCGTCTCGTGACCATGTCCCTGGCGGGCGAGGGGTACTTAAACTTCATGGGAAATGAATTCGGCCATCCCGAATGGATCGATTTCCCGAGAGAGGGTAATGACTGGAGCTACCATTACTGCCGCAGACAGTGGAACCTGGTGGATGACAAGAATCTGAAATACGAATGGCTGGGCGAATTCGACAAGGCCATGCTGAAGATGGGTCAGGACAATGACCTTCTGACCGGCGAGACCCACAACCTGTGGATGCAGCCCAAGGACAAGGTGATGATGTATGAGCGGGGCAATCTGTCCTTCGCATTTAACTTCCATCCCACCAGATCCTTCGGCGGCTATGTAAT
>JAGACB010000240.1 GCA_017614345.1 Lachnospiraceae bacterium | reverse complement strand
TAGATCCGGTTCAGATCCGTGATCTCCAGCTCTCCTCTTGCAGAGGGCTTTAAGTTCTTGGCGTACTCCACAACCTTGTTGTCGTAGAAATACAGACCGGTAACGCAGTAGTTGGACTTCGGCTTTGCAGGCTTCTCCTCGATGGAAACAGCCTTTCCGTTTGCATCAAACTCCACAATACCGAAGCGCTCCGGATCGTCCACATAGTAGCCGAACACCGTAGCACCCTCTTCCCGGCCGGCAGCCTCAAGAAGACGCTTCTTCATTCCGTGACCGTGGAAAATGTTATCGCCCAGGACCATTGCAACACGATCGTCCCCGATAAAAGGAGCACCGATGATAAATGCCTGTGCCAGGCCGTCGGGACTGGGCTGAACCGCATAGGATAAGTGGATGCCGAACTGGCTTCCGTCCTTTAACAGTTCCTGAAATCTGGGGGTATCGTCCGGGGTTGAGATGATCAGGATATCCTGGATGCCGGCCTGCATCAGCACGGACAGAGGATAATAGATCATGGGCTTATCGTAGATCGGAAGCAGCTGCTTCGAGGTTACCATGGTCAGCGGATATAATCTGGTTCCGCTTCCTCCTGCTAAAATGATTCCTTTCATGATTCGTTTCCTTCTTTCTCCATTTTGGATAATTTTGCTGCCTGATCGGCAGCGATCAGACTGTCAATGAGCTCATCAAGATTTCCTGCGACGATCTCATCGATCTTATATAAGGTCAGCTTGATCCGGTGATCCGTAACTCTTCCCTGAGGAAAATTGTAGGTCCGGATCTTCTCCGAACGATCACCGGTTCCGATCTGGCTGCGGCGCTCGGCGGCCTCCGCATCATGCTTCTTGGAATACTCCAGATCGTATAATCTGGCCCGAAGGACCTTCATGGCCTTATCTTTATTCTTCAGCTGGGACTTTTCATCCTGGCAGGACACCACAATGCCCGTGGGGATGTGAGTCAGACGCACGGCACTGTCCGTGGTATTGACACATTGTCCGCCGTTTCCGGAAGCCCGGAACACATCAAACCGGCAGTCGGCGGGATCCACAAAGACCTCCAGTTCCTCTGCCTCCGGCATAATGGCCACCGTAGCCGTGGAGGTATGGATCCGTCCGCCGCTCTCGGTCTCCGGCACACGCTGTACGCGGTGCACGCCGCTTTCATATTTTAACCGGGAATATGCCCCGGCACCCTCGATCATGAAAATGACTTCCTTCATGCCTCCAAGACCGCTCTCACTGAAGCTGATGAGATCCGTTCTCCAGTGATTCATCTCGGCAAACCGGGCGTACATCCGGTAAAGCTCTGCGGCAAAGAGTGCCGCCTCATCGCCTCCGGCACCGGCCCGGATCTCCACAACAACATTTTTCTCATCATTGGGATCCTTGGGTAAAAGAAGAACCTTCAGCTTCTCCTCCAGAACCGGAATGCTCCGTTTGGACTCCGCCAGCTCCTCCTTTAAAAGGCGCCGCATCTCTTCATCAGACTCGGCGGAGAGCATCTCCTCACAATCCGTGATGGCTTCCTGCGCCTTTTCATAGGAGAGGTAGGTCTCCACAATGGGCTGCAGATCCGCCTGCTCCTTCATCCGTTTCCGATAACGTTCCCGGTCCGCAGCAAGTGCGGGGTCACCCAGTTCCGCCATCAGTTCTTCATAATGACCAACCAGGTCCCGTAACTGTTCAAACATGTAATTTCACAACCTTTATTTCACTTTTTGTGCCGACACCACCCGTGAAAGCCCTGCCAGATCCTTAAGGACCGTGATGCTCTCTTCTTCAAAAGCTCCGATCTCCTTAAGAAGGCGGCTTACCGCCTCGCCCTGACTGCAGCCGATCTCCAGATACAGCCGGCCGCCTGCCTTCAGATATTTCGGTGCCTCCCGGGCAATGCGCTCGTAAAAGACCAGACCATTCCGGTCCGCAAACAGCGCCATCTCCGGCTCATGGAGCACCACCTCAGGCATGAGGTCTGTCCGCTCCGTCTCTGCAATATACGGAGGATTAGCCGTGATCACGTCAAATCTCCCGAAATCCTCGGGAACTGCGTTCCCGGGCAAATGTGCCAACGCTTCGAAGAGGTCTCCCTCAAGAAAATACACTTTCGGATCTCCGGTCTTTATTTCAGACTCGGAAGTCTCCTTCGAAAAGGGCCCCTGTTTTTCAGACCACAATCCCAGGCTCTCGGCATTCCCCTTCGCAACACAAAGAGCATCCGGAGAAAGATCCGTACCAACGCCCAAGGAAAAGCTTCCCAGCTTCATCAAACTCAGGAAAATGCATCCCGATCCGGTGCACAGATCAAGGAGCGATGCGTCCTTGGGGATCAGCCCCTTCTTTTGGTCATTTAAAACCCGCTCAACGAGAACTTCTGTATCACCTCTGGGGATCAGCACCCGGCTGTCCACGTGAAACGTAAGTCCCATGAACTCCTGCCAGCCGGTCAGGTACTGGACCGGGATCCTTTGGCATCTGCCGTCGGCAAAGGCCTGAAGCCTTTCGGCTCCTTCCGGATCCGTACAGGGTTCCGACTTTTTCAGGAAGTACTCCGCCCTGCACATGCTGAAGGCTTCCTCAAACAGAAACCAGGCATCGCTCGCTGCGTCCTCTTCCGGGATCCCCGCCGCCTGAAGACGGCGTTCAAGATCTTTTAAGATCTGCTCATAACTGTTAGCCTTCACTTAAGTTTGTAAACCCTTTCCGATCGGCGGTTCCGCGGTTGACGTAGCCTTCTTCGTCTTCCTCGTCATCGTCCTCGTAGTCCTTGGGCTCGGTCAGATCGGTAAAGCCCTTCCGGTCACCGTGCTCAAACTTCTTGCGCTTGGGTTTCGGCGGTTCCTCCACTGCCGCAGGCTCCTTGGGAGTCTTCCTCTTGGGCTGAGGTTCGTAAACATCGCCCTCGGGAAGGGGAGGCTTCTCGGGGAAATTCACCCTGAGGTATTCTTCCCAGTCGAACACTGCTTCTACGGAAGCAATACCGACTTCGATCATGTCATCGTCCGGCTCTTTGGTGGTGATCCGCTGAAGCCATACGCCCGGTGCGGAAACAATGTCCACAAACAGGTTGTCGTGACGGCCGCAGAACTGAAGCACCTCAAAGGAAATGCCCGCTACAACGGGAACCAGGATCACACGGCTCAGGATCCTGAGCCACAAAATGTCCGTTCTGACACACATGAAGATCAGGATACTGATCAGCATGACCAGAAACAGGAAGCTGGTTCCGCAACGCTTATGGAAACGGGAGGTGTTCCTGACATTTTCCAGTGTCAGGGGCTTACCGCTCTCGATGCAGTTGATGCACTTGTGCTCGGCACCATGGTACATATAGGTGCGCTTGATATCCTTGGAAAGGGAGATCAGCGAGATATATGCAAGGAAAATGATCACGCGGATCAGGCCTTCAAACAGACTGAGCAGGAAGGGATTCGGGATCCACTGATCCACCAGGGACGCTAAGAAGGTGGGAAGCACCATGAACAGGCCTATACTGAACAAAAGGGAAACGACCAGCGTCAGAGTCATGACGATGGTATCCGATTTCTTCTCCGCCTTTTCGTCTGCAGCCTTCTTGGATGCGGTGACTGTGGCGCCCTCCGTGCTGGTCTCCGGAACTCCGGAGCCCTTCGGCTCGTCCTCCTCCAGGAATTCAGCCGAATACATGATGATCTTCATACCGATCACCAACGAATCGATAAAGCTGAAAATACCCCGGATAAACGGAAGCTTGAACAGTGACACTCCGCCGTTCACACTCTTAAAATCCTGAATATCCACCTCGATCTCCTGATCGGGCTTTCTGACGGCAACCGCATACTTGTCGCCGTTTCTCATCATCACGCCTTCGATGACGGCCTGGCCTCCGATCCCGGAAAAGCACTGGCATCTTTTTTTCTTCTCACTCATATCCCTTTTACCTCGCTTCGCTTCTTTGCCTTCATGACAAGGAAGAGTTTGCAGCCACTCCATCTGCAAACCTGCATAGCAATACAACTTATAATATATACGAAAATGCATTCAGAATCAATCCTATTTTCCATTTCCGTGCATCCGTTTGGGAGGGATCTCTTTCTCATTTTCGTTTCAAAGGCCGTTTATACTGAAAAACATTTGGAAGGTGCCCTCTCTCATGATATAATATAGGGCATGACAGGGTTTCCGGTCTGCCACCTGTATCCGATCCTTCCCTTTTCATGCCGGAATGGCAAGGCTCCGGGTCTCCGACCGCAGCGAAACTCCTCGTTATCATTCATTTTCACGAAAGGAACCACCGATATGACCCGAAAAAAACTGATAAGAGCCTTCAGCCTGACCTTGGCGTTGCTCCTTGTGATCTCGTCCACCGCCTGTACCAAAAAATATGACGGAAAGAATAAATGGATCGATTCCAATCTTCCCGAGAATACAGGCTCCCTTTCGGGGATCCGGCTGGAGGATGATTTTGCCGCCGCAACCTGTGCCGACTGGCTCGAAAAACAGACTTACGATCCTTATGACGGAAACGGTTCATTTAAAACTGCCGGTCGGATCGTTACCGAAAAAAAACGCGAGCTGCTTAATGACACCTCTGTCACAGACAAGAATCTTGAACTGCTTCGTGCCTTTGACGGACTGTATTCCGACTGGGACAAAAGAGACGAACTGGGCGTAGAGCCTGTGCGTAAATATCTTGAGAGGATCGATACCATATCCTCGCTGAAGGACGCTGAAGACTACATGCTGGAAAATGACAATAATCCCTTTGCGGTAATGCTCCTTCAGTTTGGTACGGTCAGAGCCGAAAGTAAAAAGGATCACTTTTGTCTGCGCGTAAGTCAGCCGTCCTACTCCCTCGGGGTCAGCAGTATCTATGCTCTGGAACAGTCGGAGATCGAAAAAAAGCAGGAAAATGTTACTGCAAAAGTTTCTCTTGTTATGAAGAAACTCGGTTACAGCGATGAGGAGATCCGGAACACCGTAAGTGACTGCATTTCTTTCGAATCCAAAATGGCTGCGATCAATCCGGGAGGAGATCAGCTGCTCAACAATGCTCAGATAGACGGAAAGGAAGCCTTTCTCGCCAGATCATCCTCTTTGGATCTGGAACGGATCCTCGACCACTATCAACTGGGATCCACCGTGAATTATACCGGGGATCTGACCTATCTGGACGGGATCGACAGCATTTTCACTGAAGACAATCTAAGCGGGATCAAGGCATATTTTAAGGTCTGTCTCATCTTAAACTCCCTTCAGCTTCTCGATAAAGACACTTTCGATCAGACAGAGATCCTGAAACTGGATCCGACGAACCCCTATGCGACCGTCTCCGTCGCAGCTCCGGACCGCTATCTGTTTAAGACGATCCGGACCAGTCCGCTTTGCGGAGCCATGGAGCAGGCTTATCTGGACCGGTATTTCGATCAGAGAGTTTACGATGATGTCTACGGGATCCTGGAGGAACTCAGAGACGGATACAAGGAGATCATTGAGGAGAAGGACTGGCTTTCATCGGAAAACAAGGAAAAGGTCAAGGAAAAACTCGATGCTATGATCTTCAACGTAATGAAACCTTCGAATGAGGCTGATTACGGGGATATGACATTTTCCTCCTATGAGGAAGGCGGAACTCTCTTAGACGCTTACTGCAAGCTGAACTGCTTTAAGATCAGGCACTACGGAGAAATCACGCAAATGGATTATGACCGTGGCTTCTGGGACATTTACGACACGAAATCCCCTACAACACAGGTAGGAGATCAGTATGACGGTGGTCGCAATTCGATCGTTGTCATGATCGGGATCCTGGAAGAAGACATCTATTCTTATGATATGACTTATGAAGAAAAACTCGGAAGCATTGGTACGGTGCTGGGCCATGAGATGTCCCATGCATTCGATTCCGAGGGAATCTATCAGGATAAGAACGGAGATTATACAAACCTGATCGAAGAGAAAGATCTCCGACGTTTCAATCAGAAAGCAGAAAAGGTCACCGAGTATTTCTCAGGCATCCAACCCTTTGAAGACAGCGACGGATACCCCTCCGACAACAACCTGAGCTCCGAAGCGATCGCCGATATGGGCGGAATGAGCGTTGCCCTGAGGATCGCAGATAAGAAAACTGATTTTGATTACGACCTTTTCTTCCGTTCCTTCTCAAGGCTTTGGAGAAGATTGACCCTTAAGGGTGATCAGATCGATTCTCTTCGGAACGACAAACACCCGCTCGCCTACCTCAGAGTCAATATCACGGTGCAGCAGTTTGACAAGTTCTACGAGACCTATAACATCCAGCCCGGAGACAACATGTATCTTCCGCCGAAGGAACGCATCGCAATCTGGTGAAAGGTGACACCGGGGACGGTGTTATGCATTTTCTGTGCATAAGAAAATTCCCTCTTGAAATCCGAAAAGGGTCATGCTATAATTCGAATGCTGCTCTTTGAGGAGAATGATCTTTTTCCTAAAAGCAGTTGTTTGAAGGCAGGTCCTTCACAATAAGCAGGTTGGTCGGAAACCAACAAATAATGAATACGAGGTGAATCAAATGAAAAAAGGAATCCATCCTGAGTACCATCAGGCAAAAGTGATCTGCAACGGCGAAGAACTCTACACTGTAGGTTCCACAAAGCCCGAGCTTCGTGTAGAAGTATGGTCCGGTAACCATCCCTTCTATACCGGTCAGCAGAAGAGCACCGCTGCTCGCGGCCGTATCGATCAGTTCAATAAGAAGTACGGCATCAAGGCTGAGTGATCTTATCAAAAACTTGATCAATGTAAAACGCTCCCGAATAGATATTCGGGAGCGTTTTTTGTGTAGGCAACGAGCCAAAGTCAGCCTGCTGTGCTTGCACAAAGCAGGTTGACCTTGGCGACTGCCCATCATGGAGCACGAAGTGCGGAATGAAGTAGGCAACGAGCCAAAGTAAAGTCAGCCTGCTGTCACCTTTTCTCACTTCTTCAACTTTCGAAACAGCATAACAGCAACAACAATGACCACAACCAGCATCAAAAGCCCGCCGCCGAAAACCAGTATAGTCTGCAGGGTCAGGCCTTTCGGCGGATCTTCATTCATGTTGTCGGGAGCATGGGGTGTGGGTGTTGCAGAGTCGCCTTCTGCACCAGATGTTCCGTTCCGGTCCTCTGTCTCCGATTCCACTGTTCCGGGATCCTCCGTTTCACTTTCTTTTGAACCCGGATCCTGCGATTCAGGTTCCTGTGTGCCGGGTTCCTCAGACTGCGAAGCCTCAAGATCCGGAAAGCCGAACTCCGAGCGAAGTTCGGAAATAAGAAGATCATTTTTCCCGGTAGCTTTCCGTGCAGCTTCATCCCGTGCTTCCAGCATCTTCTTCGGCGTAGCACAATCTGTAAGAACTCCGATCTTACTGCCGACGGTAAAGGGATGGGCCACCTTGTAGAGCTCGTACTTGACCGCATTTTCCTCGGACAATTCATCCGTCTCCACGGAGATCACATGGCCGCAGTACTGAGTAAAGACGGGGACGTCCAGAGCATTCTTCAGGGGCTCCTCGCAGGTGTCCAGCCCAAAGGCATCTGTCCGGACGGTGGCCAGGTCTGCCCGGAATTCATCGAAGGGCCAGGTCTCCGTCGCATCGTAGGCAAAATGGCGCTGTACGGTGTTCTCGGGATCGGGATCCTGAGGGGCAAATGCCAGTCGCACCACCAGATCCGTGTTCAGAGCATTCAAAAGATCGGAGGTGGCCTCCGGATCCGTCAGGTCCGCCTCGTGAAGTAAAAAGAGCCTGAAGCTGTCGGTCTGAAAATGCAACTGCTCCAGAAGCAGGGCTTCCGCCTGAGGAAAAGGCAGGGAAGACGTCATATAAACCAATCCGTCATCATAGTTAAGCACGGCCCGCTTTCCGCCGAACTTTGTCAGATCCGGCAGGATCACGGCATAGATCTTCTGATCCTCCGGATGTTTCATGGCGTAATAGGGCATTGAGATCCCGTCATAGATGGCAAGCCCCGTATCCATATCCAAAAGCAGGAGTTGAAACAGATGAGCCGCCTGACCTGAATGTGCAGATCCGAGCTCGTAATACTCCCTGAGGGTCTCGATATCATACTTATCGCCCCGGAACGGCTCTCCTCCGGCGTAAAGCGATTCCGTATATTGCCGTACCTCGGCAAAAAGTGTCTCCCATTCTCCCGCAGTACCGTTTTCCTCCAGATACAGATACAACAGCGTCAGACGCAGGGTCTCCTTCAGATAATCCTGAGAATCCCTGTTGCGGTACTCCAGCTCCGGGAAAATGAGCCGCTCCTTCACATAGTCCGGATCCTCATACCAGCTTTTATAATGGTTCAGGATAAATCGGTCCATGGTGCTGTCGACACCGTTTTCCTCATTTTGACTGATTTCATTTAACAGATCCATCCGGGTGGGCCTGGACAGATAGACCCGGCTGAGCTCCGGGCAAATGCTGAAGTTGTTCAGCTCCACGCTGACCCGGTTCTGCGACAGCTGATAATTCGCCGGGTAGATTTCATTTACCTGAAGGAATTCCCAGGCCGGCAGATCCACGGTCCAGCGAAAATGCCCGATCCTCTCATCGAAGCAGTCACTAAACTGCCTGAGGTCAAAGGCCAGCAGATCGTTATAGCTCGCGGAAGCCGACATCTTGTACGTATAGAAAACCCCCGCATTCTTACCGGCGCCGATGTGAAGGGTCAGTTTCCGGCCCTTCAGGCTCCCCTCGCTCCCCTCCGAAGTCTTCAGATCGAGGGTATCCTGATCCATCCCGCTGCTGATCACCGGCAGGAAAAATGTCACCTCTTTGTCCTCGCTTCCATTATTGCTAAGGAGAAGCTCCGTGGAGACCTCAAGGGTATCCGTGTTGACGAGGATCTCGGCGGAAAGGAGGGAAATGCCTATGGAAGTCGATTCTGTTGTTGCGGAAGCCAAAGCCGCTGCCGGTAACATGCTCAGAACGCTCAGGACGGTAAAGAGCACTGCCAAAAACATGGTAAGAGTGCGAATGATGTGAATGTTTTTTACACTATATGCCTTTATACGTCTGTGTTTCATGGCAGTCTCCTTTCCGATCTGTGTAAATGAGGACGGTTCTGTTTGACACATTTTTGTGTTTTTGGGGACGGTTCTGATTTACACATTTTTGTGTTTTTGGGGACGGTTCTGTTTGACACATTTTTGTGTTTTTTAGAACCGTCCCCATTTACACGTTTTTGTGTTTTTTGGAACCGTCCCCAAAAACACATTATCGCTTGACTTTGCGTACCACCCGGAGGGCGATGATCGCCAGGATGCCGCCGAAGCC
>JAGACB010000239.1 GCA_017614345.1 Lachnospiraceae bacterium | reverse complement strand
TTCAAGCCGGACAATGACTGTACACGCTGCCAGATCGTAACTTTCCTGTATCGTTATGCAAAGAAGACAGGAAGTCTGTAATTTGTGAGGATGAAACATAGGAAATGAAGAAGAGCAAGCAGAGATTCCGCCTGAGACAGGCCATACGAGCACTCAGACCCCTTGACTACCTGATCCTGTTTCTGATCAGTGCGGTACTCATCGCCGTTACTGTCCTGAATACCACCCAGATGGATCAGATCCTGACCAGTCAAAGTCAGGAGGCAGGAGAGGTACGTTTAAACAACATCCGGTATGAACTGCAGGAAACCATGACCACGGCGGAGAGTTCTCTCAACTCCTTCGGATTCAATATGGAAGAACTGAATCGTGAGAAGGCCGATGAGGAGACCATCCGGGAGTATGTCCTGAAGCAGAAACAGGACTACGCCCGGGAGTCCGTCGGCGTGATCTTCAATACCTATGTGGCATCCAGAGATTTTGTTTACATCCCGGATTTTGATATGCCGGAGGATTATCATGCCACGGAGCGGCTCTGGTATGTGGGCGCTCTGGAAAGGGCCGGAGGAATCTTCATTTCCGAGCCCTATACGGACCGGATGACCGGAAAGATCTGCTATACCATGGCAAAGCTTCTGTCGGATCAGAACACCGTGGTGGCTCTGGACTTTACTTTGGAGGATGTTCAGAATTCCATCAATAAGATGCTGGACGGTCAGGAGGGGTATTCTGCCCTGATCATCACCGAAGACCGGTGGATCGTCGGTTATAACGACATGGACCTTGTGGGACAGAAGGTGGGTAAGGCACTGCCGCAGTATTCCGAGGTTGTTACCCGTGTCATCGCTTCGAAGGAACATGAAAGCTTCAGCGGCCGGGTGGGCACGGATGACGTGACGGTGTTCTCCAGCGAGACCAAAAACGGCTGGTATCTGATCGTCTGCGTGAATGATACCGTCCTCTATGATGATATCTTCGAGTCCCTTCTGACTCGGGGAATGATCTTTATGGTCATGTTGCTTTTCATTGTCATGCTTTACCTGGTCTCAGTGGTAAACCGCGCCCGGGCGGAGGAAGCATTAAAAGACAGAGACAGGTTTTTAAAGAGCCTGTCGGAGGATATGGACAGCCCGGTAAAGCATCTCCTTTCGGTCAGCAATGTTCTCCATTCTGCAGGATCCGGATCGGAGGATCCGGAAATGAAGGAGGCGGTCAGTGAGATCCGGGAATCTTCTCTGAGGCTTTCCGCCCTGATCGAAAACATCAGATCCTTCCGGATGATCGAAGCGGAGCGTTCGGACGGGAAGGGACTTTCAGAAAAAAAGAGTGATCGGAAAGAGAATTCCGAAGATGCGCTGCGGAAAGGAAGCGGAAAGAAGAACCGAAAGGGTGACAATATTTCCTTCTGGATCCGGGGCTTCCGGGGACTGATCCTGCTGGTACTGGTGGTAACTCTGATCATGAATCTCTGGGTCACCATCAGCGAAGGAAACTCAGAAGCCAAGGCTTATCTGATGTACCTGGACATGAGGTATGTCCAGAATCTTAATTCCTGGGTGCAGCAGCAGACGCATACTTCCGAAATGTTTGCCAATGCCATTTCCGTTCAGCCGGAGCTGGCAGATGATTATGAGGCCTGTGTTGAGTGGCTGAATGATGTGGCATCCCATTATCCCGAGATCTCCGCCTGCTACCTTGCCAATCCTTACCGGGAACATACGGTGATCATGAATACCGGATGGGAGCCGGAAGAAGGCTGGAATGTGGAGGACAGACCCTGGTACCGGGAAACGGTCAAGTCGGAAGACGGTTTCAGTATTTCCAGCCCCTATCTGGATGACCAGACCGGGCAGTATTGTATTACATTTTCCCGGATGGTCTACGGAGAGGAAGGGGAGTTCATCGGTGTCTTCGGCATCGATTTCCTTCTGGATAAGCTTCTGCTGATCATGAATGAAAACTATGATGATTACAGTTATGCCTTCCTTGCGGATAAGAACGGAGATATCTTAAACCACCCGAATAAGGAATATGAGATGTCCGTGGATCATAAGGTCAACCTGGCGGATACGGTCTATGCCGATCTTTCCGGCAATATCCTGACACTGAAGGACTATAATGGTGAACGGGTGGTTGCCGTAAAAGGAAACTCCGAAAAGACCGGTTTTAAGCTTGTGGTGGTAGCCAACTGGACCTACATTTACGGAACCTGTATCTTTTCTGCGATCTCCACCAGCGTGATCCTTCTGATCTGTATGATCCTTGTGATCCTTATGGTGAACCGGATCATCCACTGGCAGGCGGGGGCGAATAAGCAACTGAAGGAAGCCGTGGATTATGCGGAAAAAGCCGGAAAGGCTAAATCCGACTTCCTGGCCCAGATGAGCCATGAGATCCGGACACCCATCAATGCCGTCATCGGAATGGATGAGATGATCCTGCGGGAATCGGAGGATCCGCAGATCCTGGAATACGCCGGAAACATTCAGAGTGCCGGTCGGACCCTTCTGGAGCTGGTCAACGGGATCCTGGATCTTTCCAAGATCGAAGAAGGGAAAATGACGATCGTTCCGGTTCGTTATGACACGGGGCGCCTGATCACGGATCTGGTAAACATGATCAGTGAACGGGCGGAACGTAAGAACCTGCTGTTTGAAACCGAGATCTCTCCGGAACTTCCCATAAGCCTTTACGGCGATGATGTCCGCCTACGTCAGATCATTACGAATCTGCTGACCAACGCCGTGAAGTACACTCCGGAAGGAAGTGTACGCCTGATCGTAAGAGGCGAGTTCGGAGAGGGTGAGGATTATAAACTGTATGTTGCCGTGGCGGATACCGGTATCGGGATCCGGGAGGAGGATCGGGACAAGCTGTTCCGCTCCTTCGAGCGACTGGATGAAGAGAAGAACCGGAACATTGAAGGAACCGGTCTGGGTCTGTCCATCGTACAGGGACTTCTTCAGAAAATGGGAAGCGAACTGGAGGTCGAGAGCGAATACGGAAAGGGATCCACCTTCTTTTTCACACTG